>CAZBZX010000508.1:0-3012 GCA_964496465.1 uncultured Bacteroidales bacterium | reverse complement strand
AATCTTATCGAAATGACCCGAATGATCCAACTACTATAAGCTCAAATTTTGTTCATTGTATTACAGAAGATAAATCGGGCTTATTATGGGTTGGTACAGGTCAGTTTAATGGAGGAGCAAATAAAATGATACCTTCAAATCCTGCATTTAAATATTTATTACCGAAAAAGAGAATTGAAGATATGTCGGATAATGTTGTTAGATGTATTTATCAGGACTCTGAAGGCTTTATATGGATGGCTACAAAATCAGGCAAACTTTATATTTATTCGGAGGATTTGAATTTAATAAGAACATTTCAACATATTCCTTTAAAAAACAAAAATATTCCTGGATACAATATTTACACCATGATGCAGGACGATGAAGGGTATTTATGGCTTGGATCAAAAGGAGGAGGAGTAGCGGTTACTTCAAAATCATTAAATGAGTATAACCGCGATTACAATAATGTTATTTTCAATATTTACCATAATATGCCTGACGATACCATGTCAATAAGCAATAATTCAATTTATTCAATTATACAAGATGTTAATAAACAAATTTGGATTGGGACCTATGGAGGAGGATTGAATTTAGTTTTAGATAGATCAAATTCAGATTTGATGTGCAAAAGGATAAATACAGCAAATACTAATTTATCGAGTAATGATATCAGGTATATATATCAGGACTCAAAAAACCGTATTTGGATAGCCACTGTTTTTGGATTGAATTTACTGGAAAAAATTTGCAGCAATGATAGCATTCTGTTTAAAACATTTAATTACAACCCACAAAATGATTTAACTATAAATTATAATGACATTATACACATTTTTGAGGACAAAGAGAATAATCTTTGGTTTTCAACTTTTGGCGGTGGTATAAATAAACTCATTGAAAATGATGAAAAAGGAAAATATACTTTTGAACATTTTACACACAAGGATGGATTAGTAAATGATGCAGTTTTTGGTATACTTCAGGACACAAAGGGGAATATATGGCTTAGCACCGAAAATGGAATATCGAAGTTTAATTACAAGGATAAAATATTTGAAAATTATACTAAAAATAATGGATTACTTACAAATAATTTTTCTGAAAACACTTGCTATACTACCAGAAATGGATTATTGATATTTGGAAGTATTGAAGGAGGTTTAATCATTTATCCAGAAAAAATCACAAAATCGAATTTTAAGCCCACCATTGCATTAACTAATTTTCAGATTTTTAATAAAGACGTTGACATTAAAGATAAAGCATCACCAATTCATAAAAATATTGAATATTTAAGTGAAATACATCTTCGTTATTACCAATCAAGTTTTTCTATTGAGTATGCCGCATTAAGCTTCTTCGATCCAAATAAAAATAAATATTCTTATACTTTAGAGAACTTTGAAAAAGATTGGAATGAGGTAGGGAATTTGCGTAGAGCTACTTATACAAATTTGTCACCAGGTGAATATGAATTTAAAGTAAAAGCAGCTAATTGGGAAGGTACATGGAATCCAGAACCGCGTTCATTAAAAATAATTATTCATCCTCCATGGTGGAGAACAAAGCAAGCATATATAATATACATCATATTATTGATCATTATTGGGGAAATTGCCCGCAGAATAATTACCAGATATACTCATATGCAGAGGGATCTTAAAGTTGAAAGAAGAGTTAATGAAATTAAATTACAGTTCTTTACAAATATTTCCCATGAGATAAGAACACCACTTACTTTGTTACTTGGGCCGCTTGATGATATAAAAGCATACCCTAAACTTCCAAATTCTATTATTCAATCACTTTCTATTATGGAAAGAAATGGAAAGCGTATGCTCCGGTTGATCAATCAGCTTTTAGATTTTCGAAAAATACAGAAAAATAAGATGAAATTAAAAGTTGAAAAAATTGAATTAATTGAATTTATTAAAGAAGTGTATGAGAATTTCAAACACCTTGCCATTCAAAAAAATATTAATTTTACTTTTGATACAGATCTGTCATTTCAGCATGTATGGGTTGATCCAGATAAATTCGACTCGGTTTTATTTAACATTCTATCCAATGCCTTTAAGTTTACAAAGGCAAATAAAAATATTGATATCAAAGTGAAGTTTTCTGAAGATGAAAATATTGATATTATAATTACAGATGAAGGAAAAGGAATATCACAGGATAAATTACCCTATTTGTTTCAACGCTTTACACCTTTGTCAGGAAATGAAGGCGATTTTTCGGGTACCGGTATTGGATTGGCATTATCGTATGAAATTATGAAGCTCCATAATGGAATTATATTAGTTTCTTCCGAAGAAAACAAAGGGAGCATTTTTACAATAAAATTAAAAACAGGTAAAGAACATTATAATGATGAAGAATTGATTGTAAGTGAAGAGGATCAAAATCAGAAAAAACATAAAGAGATAACATTTGATGAGATGGTTGTGGAAAGTGAAATTGAAAATTCAGTTTGTCAAACAGAAGTTTCAAAAAACGACCATTCAATTCTAATTGTTGAAGATAATGACGAGATTAAAAATTATATTTCTGAGTCATTAGGAAAAGATTATAAAATTTATTTATCAGCCAACGGAAAAGAAGGACTTGATTTTATTAAAGAATTTCATCCTGATTTAATCATATCAGATGTTATGATGCCTGTTATGGATGGTATTGAAATGACAAAAAAGATAAAAGAAGATTTTGAAACCAGTCATATTCCTGTAATTATGCTTACGGCCAAGTCCTTGCTTAAAGATCAAATTCATGGTATTGAATCAGGAGCTGAGGCCTATATTTTAAAACCTTTTAACTCATCCTACTTAAAAGCAGTAATAAATAATACGCTTAAACAAAGAGAAAAGATTATTAAGAGATATAAGAACAAAGCCGATGCTTTTGATTTAGAGGTTAAAATTAATTCGAAAGATGAGGAATTCCTTAATAAAGTAGCAAAATTAATTGACGATAATTACGAAAATCCTTCTTTTAATGTTGAACAATTAATTGATAAATCGAACT
>CAZBZX010000507.1:0-3021 GCA_964496465.1 uncultured Bacteroidales bacterium | reverse complement strand
AAAATAGTTAATGAATTAAATACCAATAGTGTTAATGATGCTTTGCATGGCCGTATAAATGGAGTTTGGACAACAAAAGTTTCAGGGGCTCCTGGCGATCATTACCGGATTCGCATACGTGGCATAAACTCAATCTTTGGATGTGCCGATCCGCTTTATGTTGTTGATGGTACAATAATACCCATTGTAAATTTTAATAATATCGGAATTGCTGACCTAAATACGCATGATATAGAAAAAATCACCGTACTAAAAGATGCTTCTTCTACTGCACTTTATGGTAATTTAGGTAGTAATGGTGTAATTCTAATTGAAACAAAAAAGGGAGGAGGGGAAACCCACTTTAACTTTAGCGTAAAGCAAGGGGCGCAAATATCTACAAAGAGATATGATTTAATGGATGCAGAAACCTTTTTAGGAACCCTTCAATTAAGTGATCACATTAATTATACCGATTTTTATATTGTTGATACAACTATTGGTAAATATGAGTTATATCCTTACTATAGGGACTCTTTAGGAAATGTATTATCCGAAGATAATTTTCAAGATGAGATTTTTCAAATAGGAAAGGTTAGTGAGTATCAGCTATCAGCATCGGGAAATGCAAAATCAGTAAACTATTTTTTATCTGGGAATTATTATAACCATAGTGGGATTATTACTAATTCAAATTATAATAAATATACCCTTACGGCAAATTTGTCTAAAGTAATTAAGGATAAATTATCTCTTCGTTTATTATATAAGGGAAGTCATCAGGAAGATAAGAATACACTCGATAATTATTTAGGGAACAAAGTCATTTTTAAAGGAATTAATTATGAGCCAGCTTATAGAGCTACACCCGATTCGTTTTTAAGAAAAAGTGAGAGGCTTTATTTTAACGATGTAATTAACAGATCAGTGTCAAATCTGGCTGATCATCTAACCTCTCCTGACGATCTTTTTTTTAAACATGACAAAACTAAAATAAATAATGCCAATTCGTTAAATATGCAGGGTTTTTATGATATTAATGATGCGCTTATATTTCGCGCATTGACATCTTTTACTGTCCGCAACCAGGCTTATTCTTCAAATATAAATAAAATATTAACTGAATATGATATTTATAATTTATATGAAAATGGTATTTACAATTTACCTGGAAAAGGAGACATACTTTTAAGCGATGAAAATTTTCTTTATTTATGTCAGCATTACGATATAAATTATACTAAACAACATACACAACATAAGTTTAACATACTCTTTCGTTACCGGAATTATAAAGATAATGCCTACTGGAAAATTGATTCTTTATCAAATGTATATTATGATGAGATTGAACCAACCGATGATGTGTTTTTGCGCGGTTCACAGGCTATATATGGTGAAAAAGGATCCGTACTCCGTTCCATTAATTCAGGCATTGTTAATGTAAATTACAATTTTGGAGATAAATATTTTATATCTGCCATTTCGAACCTGGAAACAATAAAAGAGAATGAGTATAAAAAAGATCCCGATTTTTTCTATTCTGTAGCACTTAGCTGGGATATTTCAAAAGAAAGATTTTTGCACATGCCCCGTTTTATCGATGAGTTTAATTTAAATGCAAATATCGGTAAATCGGGAAATTTTCCATTAAACAGCCTTGCTGATGATCTTTTTGTTTTTAGTGGAAAATATACAACGAATGATCAACCGGTAGATGCTGTATATATATCCAATTTGGCGAATACGGATCTTAAGCATGAATCGGTATTTGAAAATAATATGGGAATTGAAATATCACTTTTTGAAGAGAGATTCCTCCTTAATGCCGATTATTTCAAAAAGAACTACAACAATTTACTTGTAAAACGCGCTATTCCTCTTTATTATGGTGGGGGTATTATTTATCAAAATATAGGAGAAATGGAGAATAAAGGTATAGAATTTAGTATTGAAGCCACACCATTTGACCGCCAGGATTTTTATTGGGATACTCGTTTTGGCATTGCATCAAACGAACAAAAAGTAACAAAATTAGTCGATTCCACATCTATTACTTTTAACAATGCCGATATACTTATCCCTGACTTTGTTGCCAAAGAGAACGCAGTGCTGGGATCAATAATTGGTTTTAAATACATGGGAAGATGGAGTGATCTTGAGCAAAAATGGGGCGATAGTATCCCGGATATATATATCGAGAATTCGGGATTGGCATATTTGAAAACTGATACCTCTGATATGAGCAATCTTACCGCAGATGATAAAATTATCATAGGTAATTCTATTCCTGATTTTACATTTACCTGGATTAATTATTTTGAATATAAGAATTTCTCATTAGAAATGATGTGGTATGGTTCCATAGGAGTTGATAAATTTAATGCTACCAAAGCGTCCACTTATATTTCCGGATTAAATTCTGAAGTAAGGAATATTGTATTAGACAGCTTAAACTATCATAGTTCGAGTGTGTTTTACGAAAGTTCTTATTTTGTTGAAGATGCCAGTTTTATACGTTTAAAAACATTGACATTTGGTTATAAACCATCGAAAAAACTGATATCAAAAATAGATATGAAATTTACATTGAGCTTCGAAAACTTAATTACCTTTTCACCTTATTCAGGATACGATCCGGAAGCAGTTATATATACCCATAACAATTTTACTGATAATGCTATTGATATGGGGGCATATCCAAATCCGAAAGGTGTTTTTTTTACAATTGGCCTAACCTACTAATATATGTATTATGCAGGTTCATTTAAAATATTTAAAAATGAAAAATCTCTTAGGTAGTTCCATTGGGGCATATATTGATACTAAAGCTAAAAATATAATATGTGCATTATTGAAAAAAAGTAATGTTATCATCTTGTTTTTTATATTCAGTTCTTGTCAAAAAGTTTTTCATGAGGTCGATAATCCATACCTGATAATTGACACCTATGAAGAAAAAATTAATATGTTAAACGGTATTTATACTCGCTTAGCTAAAGTACATAACGATGATTATTTTGCTTTATTAAGCCGAAGTGA
>CAZBZX010000506.1:0-3029 GCA_964496465.1 uncultured Bacteroidales bacterium | reverse complement strand
TTCATCGTCTTCTTTTTTGTTTGAATCAAACTTTTGTCTTGTTTCTGCTAAAATCGCCTTTCCTTCATTAATTTTTGCAGTATCAAACCCTAGTTCGGTCATTTCTGCTGCAATTTCTGGTTGAGATTCTGCATTTTCTAAAGCTACTCGGTCTTGCTCCAAGATTTCTGCTTCTGATAACTTTGGTCTTTTTGCCATAATCGTTGAATTTTTATGATTTATATTAATAACATTGGGATTTTCCCAATTACTTTTCTATTGCTTCCGCTTACATTTCTGTTGCTTCTCCTTACAATTGCATTGCTTCAACTTGCAATTCACTTGCTTCGACTTACATCTCTGTTGCTTCTCGTTACATTTCTATTGCTTCTGCTTACATTTGTGTTGCTTCACGTTACATCTCTATTGCTTCCACTTACATTTGGGTTGCTTCTCATTACATTTCTATTGCTTCTGCTTACATTTGGGTTGCTTCAAACTATTTTCAATTTTATTGCATCAATAAGGTTAACGAAAATTATGAAAATGTATTACTCTATATTGATTTCATCTATTACTTATAAACTAATTTTCTTTATTAAAAAGATTGATATCCCCTCTGTATACGCTTATGACAAATGTATTCTTTCCTCCTCCATTAATTTCTCCCTTAATTTTTGGATTTTTAATAGCATTTAAATTTATTGCTTTTCCTTTTTCCAATTTACTTACCCACAAATTGCCAGGTGATTCTAATTCTACATTCTCAATATCAAACTCTGAATTTATGTTACCTGTTCCATAATCACTTTCCTCCTCAATGCCTGATTCCACAGCTAATTCAACGAAACATGCAATATTTTTATTTAAATATAGATTTACCTTTCCTTCAAAGATAGATATAGTAGACTTTGTTTCTGGTTTCAATTTAGAAAAAGTTACATTAATTTGTCCATTATATAAATCACAAGTTATAGGGCCTGTAATTTCATTAAAATAAACACTTGCCGTATAGGTTGATAATATTATTTCTCCTTCGAGGTTACTAATAGAAATTTTATTGTGTACATAACTGAAAACATCACCTTTATTCCATTGTTCTTTGTAAAGAATTTTTACATCTGTCTTAATATTAATTATCATTTCTTTTGGCACCTCTAAATTGTAATCAGCAAACTGTCCTTTGATATTAGCAGGGCTGACAATTAGCTTGTTTCCAATATTCTGTAAACTTAAATCTTCTAAATCACTGTTTTTATATCCTTGGGTTTCCAGTGGTTCTCGTATTGATTCTGGAATATCATTATACTTAATTCGCTCAATTAGAATCCTATTAGAATTTGTACCTATAATATTTAAGCCTCCATGAATATTTACAATCTCGATTTTTATTGTCCTTCCTTTATCTAAATCAATCATTTGAGCAAAACCAAAGGTTATGTTACATAAAATAACTACACTTATTACAAAAGTTTTCATTGTCTTAATTTTTAAAGTTTAAAGCTTAATTGTTGAGTTTTGCAAAACACTCTTCGAATATTCTTTAATCTCAATATTAACATTATCGCTATTCATTAAGGATTGAATCGCCCTAAATGCCTCTTTGTTTTTAAAATTACTTAACGTATTTATCAGGAAAATCTGAACAATTGGATCGGTCTGGTATTCAAGAGATTCAATTAGCAGTAATTTCACATTATCAATGTCTTTGTAACTCGCTAAGGCCTTAGCTGCAGCAAACCGCACATTTGGATTCTCATCAGAAACCAAGCAGTTAACCAATGCGCTATATATTTCATTGTTTAATGCATTACTTATTGTTAAGGTTGAAATTGCTTGAATTTTTTGACTGGCAGTTTGTTCTTCAATAGCTGTTAAAGATTCTTGAAGCTTTATATTATTTATCTCTGATTTTAGTATGCTGATCTCTTTATTCATATTATAGTTTGATGTAAATAGATAACCTAAAAGTCCTCCACACAATAGCAATAAAAAACCTGCAGCATACCTTCTTAATGATTTAAGCTTATAACTTTGGCCTTTTTTATCATTTTCTATTTCTTCTTGGATTCTTGCCCTTAACTTATCTTTAAATTCAACAGATGGCAACCTATTTGGAATTGCATTTAAATCTGCTATAGTCGTTTTAATTTGGTGGAAATCTAAGTTGCAAGAATCACAGTTTTCAATATGCTTTTTTATTACTCTCATTTCTTCAATAAGAAGATTATCATTTATATAATCAATTAATTTTTTATGTACCAATTTGCAATCCATGGCTTATAGATTTAATAACTCGAAATATTTCTTTCTTAGTTCATTGATTCCTCTATGAATCTTCACTTTTATTGCTCCCTCAGAGGTGTTATATATGTCGGCCAAATCCTTGTACTTAAAATTTCTATATTTGGCTAAAACAAGGATTTCCTTGGTTTCTATCGGTAATGTGTTTAAAGCATTTTCAAGTCTTTCGAAACGTTCAAGACTATCTGAAATATCTTCATTTACTTCGTTGTTATTAGATAATTCTGTGTGAATCTCTGTTTCTTTGTTTATCTTGTCTTTGTAATCATAAAACTGGTTTCTTGCTATTTGAAAAGCCCAACTCTTGAAAGACATTTTATTATCGAATGATGTTTTGTATTTTATTATTCGTAAGAAAACATTTTGAGTTAGGTCTTCTGATATTTGTCGATTGCTGCATAATCTATAAAAATAGTTATATAAAAAATCACAATACCTATCATATAAAATTGAAATAGAATCGATTTTGCCTGATTGTACGTTTGTCATTATTTTCTCATCACTAATCACTAAATATGTTTTAGTTTCTGCAATTGATTACCTTAAAAGATGCAAATAGTTACATGAAAAAAATAAAAATTATATTTTCAATATTTTATTACAGTTACCCTATAATTTATTATCGATGCTCATAGTAGCTGTAAGTACGTCGTCAAAAACAGCTCTTTTGCAAACTTTGGTTTGTGAGTTGGCATATGTGGTTTGCTAATGTGCTGTTTTATACATTAAGTTTTTATGAGCGAAGG
>CAZBZX010000505.1:2500-3036 GCA_964496465.1 uncultured Bacteroidales bacterium | reverse complement strand
TTGTAATATTTCCTTCCCAAACTTTCCATCTTTCATCACCCCATTTAGAGCCAATCCTTAATGTCCATTCCCATTTTTTTCCAACTTCTAATGGTAATTTTACATATGGAAATGGATTGAGTTCTAGAATTCCGAAAAGATATTCTCTAGGAGGATGAACCCAAATGTTGGCTTCGTTTTCTATTACTCCTGTTATATTATAATATGGTAGTGGTTCAAGTGTATAAGAAATTATTGTTTGATTAAAGTCTGGTAATTGATCTATAAATGGTTTAAGTCCTGATTTTACATCCAATATGACTTTTTTTATAGTAGTAGAATCCGAATGATTTTTTGAAACAAAACTCCAAGAATTATTTTTTACATTAAACATTAAGGAATCTCCAACTATGCTTATGTATTCATAGTCATAAACAAACTTTGCCCCAACGGTAAAAACTTTGTTGTTATTATTAAATCTATTTTCATCTTTGAAAACTGTGTCAAATTTCTCAACTGTAATTCCGTCATCGTCAAGAATCAGTGTATAATTTTTC
>CAZBZX010000505.1:0-2490 GCA_964496465.1 uncultured Bacteroidales bacterium | reverse complement strand
ACATTAAAAAGAAATCCATAATATTTTGAGGCTCTTTAATTTCTATCGTTTGAGTCTCATATTCATTATCACAAGTTTTCGAAGTAATTTTAGTTATTTCTGAATATCCATTTCTTATTTGTAATATGAATATTATTATCGAAAAAATGAGGAAATAAATTTGTATTCGTTTCATGTTTAAATTTTTTAGTATAATAAAATGTTTTTTTATCTAATGTTTAAAAAACAGAACCTAAATACCGCTTACACCTAACGGTCCTCGTGTAAAAATTGGGCGGGTGTATTCCCGACAAACTTGTCAGACCGTAGTTGGTTTATATATTTTGGTTTACTTATCACACAGATACTGCGCCCCGCCTTGTTTTTACACGATGTTAGGGGCTGGTGTTCTTTGTTTTCTGTCATTTTATTTGTCAATTTGCTACTTTATTTCTGTCTGCCGTGCGTTGGCTTTGGTGGCTCTTTTGCAATTTTTAGTTTTAGCGTTGGCTTGTGCGAATTGCAAATGTACCACCATATGCGTGGGACAAAAGTTATTTATACCTTGTTCAGTTCTTCCATTAATGCTTTCCTTTTAGGGTATTCAGTTCTCAGATAGGATATAATTTCATTTGCTTTTTCCCTTGCTCCAAGTTTAATAATCTTTCGTATATATCTGCACGCATTTTGGTAATGGTCTCGCCCCATACTGTTTTTCATGTATTTTGTAATTCCATTTGCGAATAACTCAACTATCTCGTTAGCATAATTCTTCGAAAGATATTTTTCGTAATGGTCAATTATGTTTAAATCAGGAGATTTTTTCACTAATTCTAAAAGTCTGTCCCACCATTCTTCTTTAATAAAAATATTTGCTATCAAACCTGTATCGAGCCAACGTTTTTTTGTAGTAATATCTTGTATAACCGCTTCTACAAATGCAATCCATTTTTCGGGTTTCACATGCAGTTTTAATATCTGATAATAATCCTGTTCATTCCTGAAATTATCAATAAACAGTAGGCGTGAGTATTCAATTATTTTATCGGTATTATTCTGGGCTTGTGCTATTTTCAGCAACCAATCATACCATTCCTTTGCTAATCCGGGTTTGTCCTTTAAATCAAAATTCACTCCATCTGTTGCTATCGAAGTGGCTTTCTCGTAGTTCTTCTTCTCCAGTGCTTTTTTAATGGCTTCCCGCCTTAAATTTGAATTGGTGATATTTTGTTCAAGATATTTATCGGCGGCATTTTCTCCTTTCGTTTTTAATAGAATTTTGTACTTGATACTCTGGGCTTCCTCTCTTTCATAGTCAGACCGTTGTGCTTTATCAATCTGTGCAAAAATACGTTCTGTTTCTTCTTCTGTTTTCAAAAGAAGTGAGGCAATCCTTAATACCCCAATATGCCAATCCCAGCCCGAATATATTTGTTTATCGAAAGCCATGAAACAATATTCGATAATAAGTTTTCTTACTTCTTCCGATGTTTGTTCCTGTGCAATACTGTAAAGCATTTCATAGGCTGAATCAATGCTCCCGCCTATATCGCCATTGCTGTCATCAGAATATTGCAAGGCTTCGGTCATTTGCTCCATTATAGCAGTACAGATATAAGCAGCACTTTTATAATTGCGGTTTTCAAACTGTTTCCGTGCAGACTCTAAAAGGTTATCAACCGCATTGCCTACAAGCCTCGAAGCCGACCAATCGATAAAACCGTGCCTATCGGATGCCGTTTGAAGAATTGACTTTACCTGCTTTACATACAGCTCTTTCGATTCGTCAGAATTATGCTGTGCAAAGGATGATAAAAACAAATTCCTGAAAGGTGGGTTTGCTGCTGCTTTTTCACGCACAAATTCTTTCAACTCTTCGTGGGTGGCTTTTTCAAGCAGTTCGTTTACCTGTTCGGCAACTGTTTTGCGTTTTGCAGCTTTTGGTGCTTGCTCTGTTTTTGCCCTTTTAGTTTTCTTATTTAGTTCCAAATCATCCTGTTGCAGGTAAAAAACAACGGCAGCCACATGCTTGCAAACCGGTCCCATATCGTAGGGGCAATCGCACACATACTCTGTTATAATTCCGTTTTTAAGGGTCAATTGCACTGTGTAATCATCTGAGCCTTCAACAATGGCTTCGTACTCGCCCGGGCTTATTTCTTCGGGTTCGTGAACATGCCCGTTTTTAAAGTACGACAAACCGCGTTTCAGTATGGTTTCGTCAATATACTGCTCGAATTGGTTAAGTGGAATTTGCATAAGTTATCCTATTATTAAAATCACAAAAGTATCAAATTCCGGTGGTGTGTCGGCAAGTAAACAACTCTTTTGCAAGCTGAAGCATCGGATTGTGTATCTGGGCTTGCAAATGTGTTGTTTTGTGGGTTGGCTGTTCATTTTATCGTTTTTCTTTTTCTGTCTTTAAGTAGCAAATTGTCTGCTGTGTCTGTTTTTTTACGTCGAGTAGGTAAGGGGAATTTCACCCCAAACCTCTCACAGAACCGTACGTGA
>CAZBZX010000504.1:0-3037 GCA_964496465.1 uncultured Bacteroidales bacterium | reverse complement strand
ATGGATGGACATTCACTGTTGCTGCTATGCAACTTGGTAGAACGCTTCCTTTATTGGACGTACTATCGCCATTTTCCTCGGGTCGGTCCCTTCGTTGAGGCGCTGCTAGCCTATCCCGATGATGCTGCACGGGAAGCCGGTGCCCGATTGGCATGTCTGGCAGCTTTCCGCTATCCTGATGCGGGCGAGCTCGCGGAGCGAGCAATGAATGGAGATCCCGCTATGCGCCGGGGTGCGGCACAGGTCTATGCACGCAACTTGGAGAAGCCTGACCTCGAGATTGCCTGTCGTGACCATCTTCTCAGGTTAGTACACGATCCGGACGAACACGTGAGAGCTTGTGTGGGCAGGTGCTTCGAACATCTTGGCCCTGAGCATTTAGATCGCTTGCGCCCCTTCATTGAAGAGTTCTTGGCTTCACCAGCTTTGCTCGATGGTACCCGTCACCTACTCAAGTATCTGGTTCCCTTGGCGGGGGACGAGCATGGGCTAGCTCTCGCTGCAACAGAGTGTATCCTGGATGCGGCGGGGTACGAGGTTGTAGACATACGGACTTCAAGGGCGTTGCTTGAGAGAGATCTCGTGCGACTGCCATTGGCTGTATACACTCATGCCGCTGACCCCGAGATCAAATCTCGCGCAATGGGGC
The DNA here is from genome assembly GCA_964496465.1 of uncultured Bacteroidales bacterium. Classification (GTDB taxonomy): domain Bacteria; phylum Bacteroidota; class Bacteroidia; order Bacteroidales; family CAYFUP01; genus CAZBZX01. The sequence continues at coordinate 2,388 of CAZBZX010000504.1, read as the reverse complement.
TCTTTGAGCGTCTGCTTGAGCTTGGAAGTCGTGAGGCACATCGGGCACTCTCGGATTGGGATCGACGTTGAGACAAGGATGGGTAAGAGACAGCGAAGTTGAGAAACATGACGTAGGGAAGGCTGATGGCTCGTCCGCTGGTTAGCTATCTCGATGAAACCTGGCAGCGAGCAGTCCAGGACGTGCGCGCTGCCGCCAAACGTCTGTGGGTAAGGCCTGCATACCGGAATGCCATCGACCATGGTCCGGACCACTCCGATCGGGTAGTTGCCCTGCTGGGAGGCTTGACCGAAGGGTTGATGATGCGCCAAGATCGGCAGCTAGCTCCGGAAGAGATCTACGTGCTCTTGGCCGCTACCTATCTTCATGCGTTGGGTCTTCAGGATGAAAGAACGGAGCCTGATCCCACTATTCGCCGGCAGCGCTACCCTGAGTTAGGTGCGACGATGATCTATCAGACGGCTAGACTTCCGCAGAGATCTCTGGACTTGGGTCTAGTAAGTAACCCCAGTTTGGTCGAGATGGTGGCGTTAGTCGTAGAAAGGCACAGAGATACGCAATATCCCTCTCCCAGCTATGATGACTTCTCTCTTGGCAGTGCAATGATCAGACCTCGTCTGCTAGTGGCGCTGCTTTGCCTGGCTGATAGCCTTGATCTAGACTGTCGCCGCGTCGATCTGGAGCAGCTCAAGTTGATGTCCCTTTCATCCGAGGATATGCTGGATTGGTGGCTCCACTACTATGTTAGCGGTGTGCGAGTCAGCGATGAGTGCGTGTATATCAGCTATCAGATCCCAAGAGATGAATCCGCCTATCGGGAACTCCTACCCAAGTTGGCAGAGCACAAGGCACGTGCCAATTTCCACGAACTTCGTGACATATTTCGCCTCTACGGTGCCAAGGTAGATTTCGCGTCGTCCCCGTCTATGCGGACCCTTCACGCTATGCCGCCCATGCCTTCGGAAGTGTGGTCGGCTGCCCAACGTCGCCTAGCTCAGTTGAGGAGTTCAGGCGTGTCGGTATCTTTCAGTTCACCATTGGCCGTGACTGTGCACGACCTACTCCGAACGATGGGTTATGAATGCGGATCTCCTGTGTACAACGACCAGTTGATCTGTTTTCGCTGCGTGGCTAAGGGCGAGGTGTCGCGTTCGCCGTTGGTCGTAGGCTGCGTTGTTGGTCCCGTAGAAGTAAGAGACGTGGTAGCAGTCGCCGCGCAACTGACTGGCGCGGACGAGATGGGGTATATAGTTGCAGAGAGACGGATTTTGCCTTCGGCGGAAAAGGCGGCTTTGGAGCTGGGCCATGTACAGGTATATACACTGGCTCGGCTGTACGACAAGCTGCTCGATTTTCATCCGTACGTTGAGCAATTAGTGGCTGACTACAAGCAGAGCGAGCTGTTCGGTTGTTACGTCGATCTTGGCTGCATGCGTTATTCGTATGATCGTCAAGGACGCCTAGCGGAAGATCACTACAAACCCGTGGATCAATACCTGGATGCCTGGCTCAAGGAACAGGGTTCAGAGCGCTCACTTAACCACATCTTGATTGTGGGTGACCAGGGCACAGGCAAGACCTCGTTCTGCCATCATTATGCAGCAAAGCAGGGGAAGCGGTGGCTAAATGACCCGAACTCGGAACGTATTCCTATTCTGTTCAGCCTGCGAAGCGTGACTACACACCTCAAGGTTTCTGATTTGCTCCGTGGTTTTCTGGTGAATGAGGACGAGGATGGCGTTTGTCAATCATCGCTTGAGGCGTTTATGCGTTACAACGCTGACGGCAGGTTACTGATCCTACTCGATGGCTTTGATGAAATGGCGCAGTGCGTAGGAATCCCTGCAGCGGCGGACAACTTCTGGGAGCTTACCAACCTATTTGTGCCAGGTAGCAAGATTATCCTCACCGGTCGCACATCCTACTTTCGCTCTCGTTCTCAGGCAGAAGAGCTCCCACGTGGGCAGAGTGAGGGAGGTCTTGTCGATGGAGAGCACACTGCTTTGCCCAACTTCGAGATCGTGCATTTGGAGCCGTTCACCACCAATGATATTCAGGCGGTCTTGCGGAAGCGACTCAACAAAGAGTGGGAACACCACTGGAGCCGAATACAACACACTCAAGGTCTCTTCGACTTGGCAAGACAGCCGGCACTGTTGGATATGATTGTCGGGATATTGTCTGACGTAGAGAACGGGGAAGGGATGAACGTTGCTCGATTGTACCAGGCATACACTGACCAATGGTTGAGCCAAGAGATCTCTGAGGGTCATAACCCGATCACACCTTCGCATCAACGACTGCTTGTGGAGGACATTGCAGTGGAGATACTGTGCACGGGCCAAACCGCAGTTCCTCACGGCCATATCTCCACGCAAGTGAGAGAGT
>CAZBZX010000503.1:1829-3044 GCA_964496465.1 uncultured Bacteroidales bacterium | reverse complement strand
CAGCGCGACGAGCATTCGATACGATTTGGCCGCGTTCATGAGAGTCTCCTTTTGGAGTGAACAAAGCCAATGACATGACACAGAATCTGGCCCATCTGTGCTATCTGGCTTTTGCCAAGTACGGCCTTCGGTACAGCGACCACAGCGCGCCATAGCCTCTGGCATCCACGATCCAGCGCAACCAAGCCGTCACCCAGTACAGCCAGTGTGGGATAATGGGCTTGGCTAGGCCCTCTACCGCTGCTTTCGGGATGGCACTTTCCTCCACTAGCCCTTTGGCAGCCAGTTCCAGTGACTGGCGCATGAGGATGGTCATCCCGCCAGCTTCGGCCAGCGGCACGCCATTGACCATTCCGCCGCCACCCAACGCCAGCGAGCCCGCCCACTCGAATCCTGCCCGCCGGGCAAAGGTCTTGCAGATGGCCAGCGCGGTCGCCGTCTGGTACGCCTCCGGGAAGCCGCAGTTGGCGATGGCAGCAAACAACTGCCGGCGAGACCGGGCGTGTCCTTCGCGATGCAGGGCGATCCGTTCGAGGGCCTCGATCACCGGTGCGGGCAGCGCATCTACGTACAACGGAAAAGCCAGCGTCACCAGGTCAGCCGTGTCCACCGCATCCAGCAGGGCCTGCGTCTTCTCGGGCGAGTGCAGAGCGGTGTGCAGGTAGATCGTTTCCGTACGGATGTCCCGTGCACTCAACTGCTCGAACAGGTATACACCGAGCGAATACGATGTGCTCTTGCGGGCCTTGGGGCTGCCCACGAGTAGCAGTGCACGCCGGATCTCAACCGGCCCATGGCCCGTACTAGGTTCTGTCGAGGGGTTGCCATTTGCGGGCAGTTCCACAGGCAGAGACGATTTGCCATTCTGTATGTCATCCAGCCACTGCTGTGCCGAGGCCAGTAACTCTGCGTCCGCTTGGCTTGCCAGAACCACATCACCGACCCAGGTTTTGGAATGCCAGTTGAGCACGTTGCGCTGGACAAGATGGCGAAAGATCGTCTCGGCCTGCGCGTCGGGCGTGTCCATCCAGCCCACAACCAGCAAGTCGGGATTCCTCTTGTAGCGCTTGGCGTGGTGTGTCTCCCCCGCGACCCTGGCGAAAAACGGTGAGACGTTCTGCATCTGGTGGTCCACCATGCGCTTGAGCGTTGGAGAATAGCCACCAAACGTGACCGGGGTGAGATAGACCACCAGATCGCTGTTGACGAGCGCTT
>CAZBZX010000503.1:0-1729 GCA_964496465.1 uncultured Bacteroidales bacterium | reverse complement strand
GACGCCCAGGCGACGACACCCAGGAACCCGGTCAGGCATATCCATTCAAACCAGCGCCCAAACGAAGCGTAGAGGGTCGCCACGTGCCTCACGGGAACTTGGGCAACCATCGTCCGGTCGGTGGCGCCGAAAAAGTCGGTCTGTGCGAGGACGTGTCCGTAGGGATCCACGGCGATCGACAGGCCCTCGTCGGTTTGGCGCACGAGGGACATGCCGTTCTCGATGGCGCGGAACACGGCCATGTGGCTGTGGATCGGATCAATTTCAGACCAGTCATGGCTGGGGACCAGCATCAGACCGGTACCTTTCTGTCCAGCCTGTTGGATGACAGCCGGGAAGTCCAGGTCATAGCAGATCACGGCAGAAAGCACGCCAAAAGGTGTGGCCACGGTTTGCAGCTTTCGGTCGCCTTGTATGAGATAGGGCTCCATGATGTGGCCGCCGTACTTGACGTGCTCGGTCACGATCGCTCCGGTCGGGTCGATTAACACGAGCTTGTTCTTACTCAGCTGCCCTGGGTCGGGGGATGTCGCCCAGAGAGGGAGGACCAGATAGATCCTATTCTGGCGGGCGACTTGCTGGCCACGGGCGATCAAGGCAGCCTCCTCCGAGGCGACCCCTACGCCCGCTACCTCGGGCCAGAGGATCACCCTGGCGCCGGCCTGGGCCTCGCGCACGGTCGCGTCGAAATAGGCATCCTGACGGGACTGCACAAACTGCATCATCGCCTGGAGGATAGCCGCCGGATCCGAAGAATCCAACGTCCGCTCGTACTCGTTCACGGCACTGATCGACTGGGCGGTGATCCCGGCCACACGGACGGTTTCCTCGGTTTCACGGGTGGGCGTCAGGTTCAGGCGCAGGTAGCCAAAGAGGAACACGACGGCCATCACTGCACCGAAGGCCGCCAGTCCCCAGCGGATCTCACCGGCCCGACCCCGGTTCTCCCAGGCCCAATTGGCGACCGAGGCGGTCCATCCCATCAGGAAAGTGATCCCGATCATTCCCGTGACGGAAGCAAGCTGCATGAGCGGCAGAACTCCGTACTGGGTAAAACCCGTCGCACCCCAGGTACCCAACGGGTTGAAGTGGATGAACGAGAATTCGAGGGTGGTCACCGCCAGCGGGTAGACGAACGTGCTCGAGAAGCCTCGCAGCCGTCCATTGATTAGCCGGTCGGCGAGATAGGGCAGACTCCACAGGAGTGGGTAGATGACCGCGAGGAAAGGCGCCATCGGTCGCGGCGGCCCTCCCAGCCATATGCCGATAAACCCGATGATCGTCGCAAGGATCATGGCAGAGAGGACGAGCAAGTAACCACGCCCGACCTTGTGATCGCGAGCGTAACGCATGATCAGGACCGGCCCGATCCAGGCGGCCAGCGGAGCGAGCCAGCGCCCCATCGAGAATCCGACCAGCAGACTCCCGGCCAGCAGCATCAAGATAGAAAGGGTTTTGCCGGACTGGGTTTCCATTCTCCACTCCTCTGCCAATGACTTGTCCTTGCCAGGTGTGTCTCCACAACATACTTGGTTGTTCATATTCTATCGAGTTTGAGGATCCCTGTAACCTGTCTCCTTTGGCTTTTCCACCTGTCCCTTTCCAGCGAAACACCTGTCCATTTGGACAGGTGTTTCGCTGGACAGTGCCAATGGCTAGTTCATCTGTGTCATCAGGATGTGCGGTGGGAGTCGCGACAAAAAGCAGGACGGAAGTCGTATCCTCGTTC
>CAZBZX010000502.1:0-3073 GCA_964496465.1 uncultured Bacteroidales bacterium | reverse complement strand
TTCCACGAATTGCAACTGATCAGGGCTTTAAAGTTGTATGGAACGCAAATACCAGATAATATAAATAACTCTTATGAATCAGTAATATAAAATTTTTGTTAAAGATTATTAAAATGCCCTTATCTAGGAAATGACTCTAAAGGAGAGACCATAGACTCATATTTTATAGAGGGTTAGGTCCCTTTAGGGATGCAAGGGCTGAGCGCGGGATTTATTTGATAATTTTGCTATATTGTAAATAATAAATAATGTTGTATGAAAAAGTACTCTGTAGAAAAAACAATGTTTTATAATGCAAAACCTGAAATTTTTAAGAAGGCTGAAAATTTAAGGTTTAATACGACTGAAGCTGAAAAATTACTTTGGGAAAAGCTTCGCAAAAAACAATTAGGAGTAAGATTTAAAGCCCAACACCCAATTGACAAATTTATTGCGGATTTTTACTGCCATAAAGTAAAATTAGTAATTGAGTTAGATGGTGAAATCTATAATAATCAAAAGGAATATGATTTAGGTAGAGAAACCGAAATAGAGAAATTCGGGATAAAAGTAATACGGTTTGCTAATAAAGAAGAAATAAATAATATTGATGATGTAATCGATAAAATTAAAGAATATTTGGTCATTACTACCCCCACCAGGTGGAAAAAGAAAGATAATTAAAGAATAACCCACTATATTCCCCTTAAATAATGGGGATTGGGCAGGTGGTGTATTGAAAAAGGGGTAAAAAGTAAATAACAATTAAATAAGAATATATAGCTAAGTGTTAAATACAATGGCGCTTTCTTTTTTTGTAATTGCTGAATTGCGATAGCTTTTTATAAAATCGGAATTTAAAATTCTGCCTAGCATTGATTTTATTTTAAATAAAGGTTTTCTACTTTCAAGTATCGTGTTTCAAAACTTATCATTCAACATTTCTAATTTCTTCACTATATTTATGCAATAATAATTATTTATGGAATTTAATATTGAACGATATAGTAATTATTTCTTTATTGGAATTGCCGGAACCGGAATGAGTGCTTTGGCCCAATATTTAAAGGGTATTGGTAAAAGTGTTTCGGGTTCTGACAGAGAATTTAACAAGGATAATAATAATCTTATAAAAGACCAATTTAAGCAATTGGGCATTGTAAGTTACCCACAAAATGCATCTGGAATAAATAGTGAAATTGAGGCTATAATTGTTTCAACGGCTATTGAAGAAACCAATATTGAATACCAAAAAGCAATTGAATTAAAAATACCTATAATTAAACGATCAGAATTATTATCAGCCATTTCAAAAACGAAACGGACTATTGCTGTTGGAGGCACTTCCGGAAAATCTACAACAGCAGCCATGATTTTTCATATAATGCAAGAGAATGATTATTCTCCATCTTTAATTACTGGGGCAGGATTAATTTCTTTACAGGAAAAAGGATTACCTGGAAATGCATGGGTTGGCAAAAGTGAATGGCTTGTAATTGAAGCAGATGAATCAGATGGTTCGATAGTAAGTTATTATCCAGAAATTAGTGTTTTACTAAATATTGAAAAGGATCATAAAGAATTTGATGAATTATTAAAACTGTTTAAGGTATTTAAAGAAAACACATTAGATAAATTCATCGTCAATCATGATCATCCTCTAGCCCGCTCCTTATCCCAAAATTTGGATTATGATTTTGGCTTAACAGAAAATCCCGGTTTTGTTGCATCCAGCTTTAATCAGTCAGATTTCAGCATTACTTTTAATATAAACTTTATTTCTTTTCAAATTCCTGTTATAGGCAAACACAATATGGAAAATGCCTTAGCAGCTGCAGCAGTGTGTTCCCAAATAGGTATAGATATTGTAAAATCTTCTGAAGTTCTTCAAACATATCGAGGTATTTACCGACGAACCCAGTTAATTGGTGAAAGTAAAGGAATTTATATTATTGATGATTTTGCACATAATCCATCAGAAGTTACTGCTGCCATTAAATCTTGCCAGGAAATCGGACAAAGGGTTTTAGCCTGGTTCCAGCCACATGGATATGGCCCTTTGCGCTTTTTTCATGATGAATTGTCTAAAGAATTAATTCAAACCTTACGGAATGATGATTTATTTTTTATCTCGGATGTATACTATGCCGGCGGTACTGTAAATAAAGATATTACCTCTGAAGTTGTTAGCAATGCCATTTCTAAAAGCGGGAAAAAAGCTGAATATATACCTGAAAAGACGAAACTTCCCGGCATATTTAAAAATATTGCAAAAAATGGAGATGTTATTTTGTTGATGGGTGCCCGAGATCCATCACTCTCTAATTTTGCTAAATTAGTTTTTAGTTACCTGACATAATAAATTTAAAAACCTGAAAATTTTAAAGTTTACTTTTTATCCCATATTTTTATATAAAATAAAACTAAAATCATTAAACCTATGAAATATTTAATTTACATTCTTTTTTTAACCCTTATTTTAATTTCATGCAACAAAAAAACAAATGACTGGGAAAATCCTTTAGTAATTGGGAAAAATAAAGAAAAGCCACATGTTACTTTAACATCTTACGAAAATAAAGAGGCTGCATTAAGCTTTAAAAGAGAAAATTCTGCCAATTTTCAATTATTAAATGGTATTTGGAAATTTAAATTCTTGACAAATCCATTGAAAACTGGAAATCAATTTTATAAGATAAATTATAATGACACAAATTGGAATTCAATTCAAGTGCCCTCAAACTGGCAAATTGAAGGATATGGTACTCCAATTTATACAAATATTAAATACCCTTTTGAAGTAAATTTACCAAAAGTACCTCATAAAGGAAATGAGACAGGCTTGTATCGTACAAGCTTTTCAGTAAATGAAAACTGGAACAATCAAGAAGTTTTTATCCATTTCGATGGTATTCAATCTGCAGCATATATATATATTAACGGTCAGGAAGCAGGTTATAGCCAGGGGAGTATGACTCCTGCTGAATTTAATATTACAAAATACATAAAACCAGGTAAAAATTTATTAGCAGTTAAAGTGATCAGGTGGAGCGATGGCAGCTATTTAGAAGACCAGGACTTCTGGCGATTAAGT
>CAZBZX010000501.1:0-3110 GCA_964496465.1 uncultured Bacteroidales bacterium | reverse complement strand
CAGTATTTGCAAATGTTTTAAATGTTTCTTTTATAACATATATATCTGTAGCTAAATCAACTAAATTTCCAATATCATAAAGTTGTTTAATTATTTCCATACTCATACTGTGGTCTTTCTTGAAGTATGGAATGCCGCATGTATTAGGAGCAAAAGCAGTTAATTTATCACCTAATATATCTTCCATTGAAGGAACAGAAACATTTATGTCGTCTCCAACTGTTTTTAAGAAACTGAATTGTATGGGTTTTGATATAGTCTTTTTATATTTAATATCTTCAAATAGAATATCAAGTATTATTAATTCCTCGTTTGATTGTGTTTGGAATATCGGCTTGTAATAGAATTTGTAATGTGCTTTATCGATAGATGAAGCTACTTTTCTTTTTTGTATATCGTATCGGGTGAATTGCTGTTCTTTAATTATTTCTTTAAAAACATCTTCCATATTCAAAGATTGTTTTGGCAATATAATATCGATATCAATAGATAATCTTCTTGGTTCATCCATTAATAACATAAGAGCAGTTCCACCTTTAAAAACAAATTGAAGTTTGCTTTTTGATAAACCCTCCAAAAGCAGAAATACCCTTATTACTTTTTCAATTAGAATTTTATCTGCCTTTCTGTTATTTGCAGATACACTATTAATCCATTCTAAACTAAGAGAATCTTTATTTATCATATAACTATATATTGGCAGCAAAACTATGCTTGCTGCCGAAATTTAGAAACTGTATTTAAGTATTGATCGAATTCTTTTTTCTTTCTTCTCCTATCAGCATATCTCAGCATCTTATTTTCATTGATGGTATATTTCTCATATGCTTCACTAAAAATTCGACCTCTTTCTGCTCCTTGTTGTGCATTCAATATAACTGTATCACAAAATAAATCTACTAATATTTTTTCAATAGTTGTGGTTAAAATACCTGAAACAATTTGTTTTGGAGCCTCAGAAACTAATGATTTAATTATCCAGGTTTCTTTCTCATCGGGTACATATCTTTCCAGAATTTCTGAATCAGGTTCAAGGAATACAGAATATTTGTTTTCCTTCATAAAATAAAATATGGATTCTGTAGCATCCTTTTCTACTTCAATTATTATATAGAATCTGCCTGGCTGATGTAGCATAAATTCATTAAATACCGAAGTACTCCATACACATATATCAAGAAATGGGAATTTGTTTTTGAGCTTATTATAAATAGTCTTTATTTTTTTTTGAATTTCAGGTACATAGTAATTTCCTTTACCCAAAATGAATTTACCACGCCCGATCCTGTCAATTATTCCCATTTGTACCAAACTGTATATTCTCCAATTTACAGTTGTTTCCTTTATGTTAGACTCAATTGAGTTGTAAAAAGATATTAGCTGCTTATTATTAAAGATTTGATCATTATTAAATCTTTGTTTAAGCTTTACAATATGTAGTTTTTTGTTGTTGATAGTTTCTAATTTCTAACAAATATACAAAACTATATTCTGGCAGCAAAATAAAAATGCTGCCAATATATAGAAATTAAAAATATGCCAATAATATTAAAAACTGGTAAACTTTGGATTTGTAATTAGTTTGCGAAAGACTACATTATTTGTAGTTAATTGCGAATAAATTTTAATAGTAAATTTTTGAGTAAAATACCGAAAAGTGGTAATAATCTCAAAAAATACTAAAGAAATAAATCTAATTATTGACAGTAAATATGAATTGCTGCCGAATTATAGAAATTAAAAGAGGATTGTATTAATGATTATAGTTGGTTTATATTTTTTGGTTTACTTGCCTGCCTGCCTTACGTGTAAGGCAGGCAGGCAAGTAAAAGTCTCAAAAACCGATGCAGAAAGTTAAGTAAATATTTGTTATTTAAATAATAAGTTATAACTTTGTTATAATAATAATAACAATGTAATTATGAAATTAAATTTAAGACAAATTGGTAATTCTAAAGGAGTAATTTTACCTGCTAGTTTTCTAAAAGAACTACAAATTAAGGATGACACAACCTTAGAAATGGAATTAAATGAAAATAGAATTATAATTTCAAAAAAGGATGAACCTCGTGAAGGATGGTTTGAAGCATGCAAAAAAATGCATGAAAATGGAGATGACAATCTTATTATTCCTGATGTATTTGAAGATGAAAATTTGGAGGATTGGGAATGGTAAAACAATATGATATTTATTGGGCTGATCTTAATCCAACAAAAGGAAGTGAAATAAGTAAAACAAGACCTTGTTTAGTTATTTCCCCTGATGATATGAATTTACCATTAGATACTGTAATTATTGCACCATTAACATCTAATCGAAAATTAAACTATCCTATGAGAATTAATGTTAAGATTAGCAATAAAAATGGAAGTATTGCTTTAGACCAAATTAGGACTATTGATAAATCCAGGTTTAAAAAAAAAATAGCAAGTCTTGATAAAATAAAGGTTAAAGAAGTAAAAAAAATAATTTATGAAATGTTGGTTCAATAATAGAAGTCTCAAAAACCGATTAATATGAATAAAATAATAAATAAAACCAAAAGACTATTGACCCTGAAAATAATTATACTTGCAATCCAACAAGTTATATTAAGTTTAATAATAATTTATTTTTTAATCACTATTTTACATAAATGAACAATACATTTAAATACAAGAATTTTATAGGTTCTGTAAGTTATTCTGCGGATGATAGGATATTTTGCGGGAAAATTGAAGGTATTAATGACCTGGTAACTTTTGAAGGTTCAACTGTTGATGAGCTAGAGGCAGCTTTTAAATATGTGGTTGATAAGCATATAAAAGATTGCCAAAAAACAAACAAGGATAAAATTAAAATGTATACTACTAATTATCCCCCGCCAAGAATTATAACTTAAATAAGATAAAACTTTTTATAGCTATCTGATTTTCAATTATTTATGAAATAAAAAAACCCGGGTTATCAGGTTTTCGGCTAGGCTTTAATTTCCATAACTGAATAACTAAATTTACAATTCGTGAAGTAACCAGGTATATATTTATACCAGAAATTGTAAAAAGTTACCTAATTATTTTATAATTGTTAAAAATATTTTTTTAAAGTTTAGCAAAAGAAAGAGTTTAGA
>CAZBZX010000500.1:0-3152 GCA_964496465.1 uncultured Bacteroidales bacterium | reverse complement strand
TGTTGGTGTATAACAAACGTAATGATTTTGTGCCATATAATAGGCAATTACTTTATTTAAGAGGGATTTAGGGGGTTAAATTACATGTCCGCGCTAGCTGAGTTTATTTTAAAAAAGTTTAACATAGCTATCAAATAGGTACATTTTTCCCCTTTTACCACCAGTCATTTCAACCAAAATATTAAATTTTTCCAAATCGTTAATTATTTTATATGCTGATGCTGGCGATATTTTTACTAAATCACTAACTTTTGCAGCATCAATAATAGGATGCTGATATAAATAATTTACTATTTTTATTGCTTTAGCAGCCCTGCTTCCCAAACTACTTATTTTATCTTCAACTTCTTTTTGTAGCTGTAGAATTTTGTCAAAAGTCAATATTCCTTTTTTTGCTGTTTCAATAATCCCAACTAAAAAAAACTTAAACCATTGCTCAATGTCATTTTTTTTCCGGGTTCGTGTGAGGTTATCGTAATATATACTTTTGTTTCGTTCAAAAAAATCGGATAAATAAAGAACTGGTTGTTTTAAAATACCTTTGTTTACAAGGTATAAAGTAATAAGCAATCTGCCAACTCTTCCATTACCATCTAAAAAGGGGTGAATGGTTTCAAACTGATAATGAATTAGGGCAATTTTAAGTAACTCTGGGAAAAAAATGTTGGAATTATGAATAAATTTTTCAATATCTGACATCAAATCCGTTACTGTTGTATGAACAGGGGGAATAAAAAGGGCATCCTGAATGCTTGCTCCTCCTATCCAATTTTGGCTTTTTCTGAATTCTCCAGGCTGTTTATGTGTACCTCTAACACCTTGTAAAAGCAATTTGTGTGTTTCTTTTATTAATCGCGATGAAAAAGGGATTTCTTTTAGTTTTCCAATAGCATAATCCATAGCCTGAATGTAATTTTGCACTTCCTCCCAATCATCCCGTTTATTTTCAGGCACATCTTGTTTATCCAGTAGCGCTTCTTGTATATTGGTTTGTGTACCCTCAATCCTGCTCGATTGTGTAGCTTCCTTAAGTACATGCATACTTATAAAAAGGCTGATGTTTGGAATATATTCCGAATACATATCCAACCTGCCAAGTTCCCTGTCTGCCTGGCTAAGTAATTGCAGAATTTCCATATTATCAATTTGCCATTGCTTATTGATATACTCTGGTTGAAAGCTTTTATAATAATCCTGGTTAATATATTTTCCTGCCTTGAATGTTTGCATTTTTTGAAATAATTAAAACAAATATATAACTTATTTTAGTTTTTAGCAAAAAACTAAAATAAGAGGCTGCCTTATTTTAAATAATATTAAAATTTAAATAAGATTTTTACAATTAAACTTGCGGGGTTAGCAGGGTATAAAGCACGGACGAGGACGTCCGCGCTAGCTTGTATTTTTTAAATTCACTCCCTACCAACATACCATCCTGCTCTTATTATCTAAGGAATGTGATCCTATATGCAATTTTTAATTTTCTAAAAACAATATGTTAAATTAATAGGAATGAAAATTGGTTTTAATACTGGAATATTATATATTACATTTAATTAGTTAGAAATTTATATCATGTATAAAGGTGAAAAGTTTAAATATTTAATACTCCCGGATAAAAACTTGATTATTAACAGTTGCATAGGAGATATTTCATTTGATGATATTATTAAATTTCAAATGCTTCAATCAAAAGACAAAAATTGGAATAGGAATTTTAATGTGCTTACAGATTTAAGGCACGCTAATATGAATATTAAGGATATTAATATCCCTACTCTTTCTAAGTTTCCTCTTGATCTAATAAATAAGAATTTGAGAAGAAAATCGGCGAATCTTACAAATAATCCAAATCATTTGGTATTTCATTCATTACTTGAAATATTTAAGGCCGAAGACGTGGCAGTAGACTTAAAAGCATTTAGCACACTTGATGCAGCACTATTATGGCTTGGTATTGATTTAAGAGATAAAGAAAATATTAATAGTACTTTAATACAGTTATTAAAAAATAGAAAAATTATGGGTGAATAATAATTGCATTTGTCAACACAGTGTAATATCAAGGCAGGGGTAAGTGACAGTTTAAAAAGTAGATCAAAAAATATAAACCAACTAGCGGTGGACTCCGTTTCGCCTAATCGGCTTCACGAGGGCAGGCAAGTTTGTCGGGTTCACACCCGCCCAACCGATCTCGCCTTTGGCGGTAGAGCTCAACGGAGTTAAATTTTACACGAGAATCTTTACCAACAAGGCGAAAAAACCGTCAATGACATGAAAAATGAGTTGAGAATGAAATTTGAAATGAATGTTATATCAAAACTTATTATAAAAATGAAAAAAAAATAAGTAATTCTAAATTATCTAACATGAAACAAATTATAATAATTTCAATTTATAGCTTATTCATTATTTCGTGTAATAATTCATACGAAGTAAAAAAGGTTAATATTGATATTGAAAAAGTCAAAGTTGAAGAAGCTATCAAAAACTCTATATTATGGGCAAAAGACAAAGACACATCTCTGCTTTATAGTATAATTGCCGATGATGAAAACTTTTTAGAAGTTCATCCTGATAATTCTGTGGTAAAAGGCATTTTAGAATTTAAAAAAGCTGAAAAATTTTGGCTAGATCCAAGATTTAATGTGGTTAAATGCGAAATATGGGATTTGAAAATCTCCTTTTCTCAAGATGGAACAGTTGCTTGGTTCTATTGCATGTTGAATGATATAGCCGAATGGGATGGTCAGCCAGCAAGTTGGGAAAATACAAGATGGACAGGTGTATTAGAAAAAAGAGATGAACGCTGGCAAACTGTTCAGCAACATTTTTCTTATGCGCTAGAATAAATTAATAACGAATTTCAAATTTAACCCAGCTAGGGCGGACATGCCTGCCTGTCGGCAGACAGGTTGTCCATGCCCCACAAGCTGGTAAGAGGTATATTTATATTCACCCCCTACCAAACACACCACCCAGCACACTCCCCCTTATTTAAGAGCCTGTCCCGAACTCCTGTCTGAAGCCAGGCAAGCGTTTCGGGAGGGATTTAGGGGGTAAAATTAGTTGTAATTTTTATTCGCTTTTTTCGAATGAAATTGCTGCAATTTCTTTTGCCAAATCTGTTTTGCTTATTTTGCCGTCGTTTA
>CAZBZX010000499.1:0-3153 GCA_964496465.1 uncultured Bacteroidales bacterium | reverse complement strand
ATCTGTATGATAAGTAAACCAAAAAATATAAACCAACTACGGTCTGACAAGTTTGCCGGGTTAATACCCGCCCAATTTTTACACGAGGACCGTTAGCGCACAAGGAATTTCAACATTTGATTTAATAAAAAGCTAAAGTGAAAGGGAAGATACATTCTAATATGAATAAATTAGCAGTAATGATAATTTTAAGTTAAAATAATTACTTATTAATCTTTGATTTTTATTATTATTAGGAAAACAAATTAAGTAAATCGCATCATAAGAAAAATTGTATGAAATATATTTACATATTATTAATTGGAATAATACTATCTGTTTCACAAATAAATCTTGCTCAAAATTATAGTTTCGATGTAATTCCTGATTGGGTTAACGAAATAGAAATTCCAAGAGAATCTACTATTTCAAAGTATGATATTATTTCTGGATATTATTTAACATTAGTTGATTATCAAATACATCTAGAAAAAGAAGCTACATTTTATCATGAGGTTCGAAACGTAATTTCTTATAGTGGAATTACAAATGCTTCTCAGATATCAGTTACATATGATACAAGTTATCAAGAATTTAAAATCCATCATCTTTATATATGGAGAAAAGGGGAAAAAATTGACCGTACCAATGATTTAAGTTTAGAAATAATTAACAATGAAGTGAATCTCTATCAAGGAATTTATCTAGGACGAATAACAGCCTATGATATTTTAAACGATATAAGGAAAGACGATTTAATAGATTTTGCATACACTATAGTTGGAGACAATCCTATTTTTAATAGAGAAAAATACTTGTTAATCCCATTGGAAATGATGAATCCAATCGATTTATATTCTGTTCGTGTTTTATATCCAAAAGAAAAGGACAATAAATATGAATGCATTAATTGCAACGATGTTAATTTTTCTAGTTCAGTAGTCAATAATTATCGACATATTGACATTAGACAGGAGGCTGTGAAAGCTATGGAATATGAAGAAAATATGCCTAGATGGACTCTACCAAATAAATATTTTATTCTCAGTAGTCTTCATTCATGGAAACAAGTGAATGAATGGGCACAAGAGGTTTTTACTTTAAATGAAAAGTCTGAGTTAGATCATGTATTTGATGAGATTTTTAATGGAAAAGAATATCCAGATGAAAAAATTGATAAAATTATCAATTTTGTGCAAGATGATATAAGATATATGGGGATTGAATCAGGAATAGGAAGCATCAAACCATTTCCTCCCGAGCAGGTTGTAAATCAACGCTTTGGAGATTGTAAAGATAAGTCATTACTATTAGTTTCCCTGTTAAAGAAAATTGGTATTGAAAAAGCGTATCCAGTTTTAGTAAATACTATTATGCAACATGATGTTGATAAACTATATCCTAGTAATGAAGTATTTAATCATTGCATTGTACGATTTGATTATAAAGATACTTCTTATTGGGTTGATCCTTCTATAACTCAACAAGGTGGTAATTTTCGAAATCTATATAATTATGATTACGGTAAAGTGTTAATAATTGGATTACCTAGTGATACACTTGATGACATGTTACCTTTAGAAGTAAAATCGAGTATAGATATTTTAGAAGAAATAACCATTAAATCATTTACAGAACCTGGAACTTTAAACATTACTTCAAATAGATATGGTAAGGATGCTGATCAAAGGAGAGCACAGCTAGAATACTATACAACAAAAGATCTTACTGATAATGTAATAAAAGATCAAAAATTGCTTTTTCCAGTTGTCAACTTAACCGAAAAACTAAAAATATCAGATGATCTAGAAAATAATTGTTTTAGATTAATTTATAATTTTGAGATTGATGACTTTTGGGTGGACGGTGATAAAAGTAATAATGAAGCTGCAAAAGGGTATTGGACTTTTAAATTCGAACCATTAATACTATATCAATATCTAGGTGAAACAGCTTGTGAAGATAGAAAATATGATTTAGAAATATTTTATCCTTTGAACCTAAATTATCGTGTAATATTTCATTTACCAAAAGAAATTCTAATTGCAGATGATTGGGAAATATTCGATAATGATGCATTTTATTACGATGAAAAAATTGAGCAATTAAGCAGTAATTCTTTCCAAATTGATTACCAATTTAGAACGAAAACCAATTGTGTAAAAGCTGATAAATACAAAGATATATGTAATCAAAAGAATAAAATATCTAAAGATCTACCTTTGATTATATATTTTAATAAATAATAATATTAATGAATAATAAAAACCTTCATTTTCTTGTAGCAATTATATTATCGATAAACCTTTATTCTCAAGACACTATAAAAGTTTATTTGGATGAAAATTGGAATGAAACTCCAAATGGAATTAATGCCACTTACTATAGGAAAAGCTTTAGAGATAGTAATAATGTTTGGATAGCCCACGATTACTATATAAACGGTCAGTTACAAATGGAAGGTTCATTTAAATCAAAAAAAATAAATATAAAGCATGGACACTTTATTTATTACTTAAAAAATGGACAAAAGGAATCAGAAGGAAATTACATAAACAATAAAGCTGACGGTCTATGGAGGTATTGGCATGAAAATGGGCAACTGAAATCTGAAGGTGGAATTTTTGATGATAAAAGAATAGGCACATGGAATTATTGGAATGAAAGAGGAAAACTTGAGAATATGGAGAAATTTAAGGATGGGATTTTGATATCAGCTCAGGGTTATCATGAAAATGGAATAGTTTACTTTTCAGGCAAATATGTACATGGAAAACAACAAGGTGTTTGGACATATTGGAATTCGGATGGAAGAATTATTTTACAAGGAAAATTTGTAGATGGAATGAAAGATGGCAAATGGATTAGATATTTCAAAGATAGTCAGATGATAGTTGATTTTAAATATGATATTCCTGTAAACAAACAACTTGGTGGTATAATTAGAAGACAATAAATAATACTACATTTTGCAATAAGTTGCTACAGGTGCCAACACCGCATATAACCAATTGCCGTGGGCTAGCTTGTTGACAGTTAAATTAAAATATGTAAATTCGTAGCTATGGACAAAGTACTAAATATAAGTCGGCAACTCGTCATATGCGGGGACCGTTATGGGCAAGTGTGTGCCCTGAATGAAACAACATCGTAAGATGGAGTTTCAATGCTGTA
>CAZBZX010000498.1:0-3155 GCA_964496465.1 uncultured Bacteroidales bacterium | reverse complement strand
CGGTATCCTTAAATAATTACATATAAAATTTATTTTTAGCATTAATTCCCAAGGTAAATTTGGAAATATTGTTGAAAATAAAATTTGCCCATTTACCATGGAGTGTATACCAGTAAATAAACAAAATAATCCAAAATATAACGGCGATTTATCTTTTGTACGTAAAGCAAACAATGCAAAATGATGCATGGCCATTATTAGTAAAATACCAAGAATAAATAATTCAAAACCAGTTTTTCGGGCATAAAGTTTGGTTATTTGAGTTGGATTTCCTATTGTAATTGGATTTGAAATTCCCCCTTTCCGATGATAATAATTACTTACCTGAAGAATAATTTCTGCACTATTAGTATCTGTTTGAAAATGAAAAACAGTAGGGTTCCACTGCGGCTTCATTTCTTGCTTGCTTTTCCCGATAATTCCTTTTGAAATATATTCTTTTCCATTAATCCATAATTTATAAGCTGTTTCAATCCGACCAATCTTGCAGGCAAATTGATCTACATTATCAGGTAATATTACTTTCAAGCGAAAAGTTGCATAACCCTTTCCTGTTAATTTATCACCATTTATCTCTTTACCATTCCATAATCCAGGAAATTTAAAATAACTGGATATTTTAAATGTATCTTTTTTTTCAAATTCTGAAGGAGAAATTAATCTATTCCAATACATTTCCCATTCACCATCCAAACTTAAAATTCCTTTTTCCTCAAAATTCCATTGCGTTAAATCTAATACCCCTTCCTTAGCTATTGGAAAAATCTCTTTCGCAGAATACCCAATTTTAGTATAGATCAAACATAGTGAAAGGAGCAAAATAATTTTCAAATATTTCATGTAATAGTTCATTTAAAAATCAACGGCTTCAATCCTCAAAAATAATAATTTCCAGCTTTGATCAAACCTATTTTAGGACTTTAAAATTCAATTTATTAAAATGAATAATTCTTAACATATTGTAAGGAACTAATAATGATGAATATCAAAATTATATCAGGAAAACTTCTTTATTCTTAAAATAAGTAAATCATTTTTGATTTTTAAATTGTATTCCCTAACTTATGAAATATTTTAAAACAATAATTATGAATACAAATTATTATGTACCACTTGCTAAAAATGAGATAATAAAAAACTATGCTCCGGGATCATTAGAAAGAGAAGAAATAAAAAAAATGATTATTGATCTCAAGTCAAAAAATATTGAAATCCCCATGTTTATTGGAGGAAAAGAGATTAAGACGAATAATTTAATAGAAATAAACCCGCCTCACGATATTTCACATATTTTAGGTTATTACCATAAGGGTGAGAAAAAGCATATTGAATTAGCTATTGAATCAGCATTATCAGCAAAAGAAAATTGGGAGAATATGTATTGGAAAGATCGGGCAGCGATATTTCTCAAAGCAGCCTCTCTACTTGCCGGTCCATACCGTTCAAAAATTAATGCTGCTACTATGTTAGGGCAATCTAAAAATGTATTTCAGGCAGAAATTGATTCAGCATGCGAATTAATTGATTTTTTAAGATTTAATGTTCAGTTTATGAATGAAATTATGATGGAACAGCCTATTTCTGACAGTAACAACTGGAATCAAACCGAACAAAGACCCTTAGAAGGATTTATTTTTGCCCTAACACCATTTAATTTTACATCAATTGCTGGCAATTTACCGACTGCTCCGGCAATAATGGGAAATACTGTGGTTTGGAAGCCTTCCCATTCACAAGTTTACTCAGCACATGTGATTATGGAAGTTTTGCAAGAGGCAGGACTTCCAGATGGAGTAATTAATATGATTTTGGTTTCAGGAAAAGAAGCTGCCGATATAATTTTTGAGCATCCTGCTTTTTCAGGAATCCATTTTACTGGTTCTACCGAGGTATTCCATTCGATCTGGGAACGAATTGGAAAAAATATTAAAAAATATAAATCATATCCACGAATAGTTGGTGAAACAGGTGGAAAAGATTTTATTATAGCTCACAAATCAGCAAATATTTTACAAACAGCAACAGCCATATCAAGAGGAGGATTTGAATACCAGGGGCAAAAATGCTCCGCTGTGTCAAGAGTTTATATTGCAGATTCTATTTGGCCTGAAATTAAGAAAGTTCTACTTGAGCAAATCAAATCGTTTAAAATTGGAGGACCTGAAAATTTTACAAATTATATAAATGCTATTATTAATGAAGAAGCATATAATAAAATAATTAGTTATATAGAAAAAGCAAAAAAAGATAAAGATGCCGAAATTATTATTGGAGGAACATATAATAGCGAGAAAGGATATTTTATAGATCCTACAGTAATTGTTACTACTAATCCAAAATATATAACAATGGAGGAAGAAATATTCGGTCCTGTTGTTACAATTTATGTATACAAAGAAACTGAATATGAAGAAACCCTAGATTTATTAAATAGTACTTCTCCATATGCTTTAACAGGTAGCATTTTTTCAACTGACAGGAATGCAATAGTATTAGCCAGCAAAAAAATAAAACATGCTGCTGGTAATTTTTATATAAACGATAAACCAACAGGGGCAGTTGTAGGTCAGCAGCCATTTGGTGGCGCAAGGGCTTCTGGCACAAATGATAAGGCTGGTTCAAAAATTAATTTATTAAGATGGGTTTCTCCACGAACAATTAAAGAAAATTTTATACCTCCAACAGATTATAGATATCCTTTTATGGAAAAGTAATAGTGAGGCTAGATTTCTAATTAATACTTGATTAACGTGAACTCGATATAAGATAAAATGACCTTTGCCTTTAAAATCATTGCAAAATCAATAGCCCTGGCTTTTAAGCCAGGGTTGAAAAAACAAAGCAATGAGGCAAGAATTTTGAATAATTTTGTAAATTATTATCAAATTACAAAATTATTCAAAATTCAGGAGTTATGGTTATTAATGATCCCTAAAGGAAGAGTAATTGCCTATTATATGGCACAAAATCATTACGTTTTTTATACACCAACATATTTGTGAATATTTTATATTGATTTTTAATTAAAGGTTTAGTATTCCGCTGTAAAAAATTGAATAGCAATTACTAT
This sequence comes from uncultured Bacteroidales bacterium, assembly GCA_964496465.1. Taxonomy (GTDB): domain Bacteria; phylum Bacteroidota; class Bacteroidia; order Bacteroidales; family CAYFUP01; genus CAZBZX01. Next base: position 85 of record CAZBZX010000498.1, on the reverse strand, counting down.
CTAAATGATTACAGCGGAAAATTTTGGCTGAGCCAAAACCCCGGACTGCACACGCTAAAGCGTGATTGTCCGGGGATATTAATAT
>CAZBZX010000497.1:0-3164 GCA_964496465.1 uncultured Bacteroidales bacterium | reverse complement strand
TTTGATTTTAATAGAATTAAAGTCAATGATACTGTTGAGTTTCTAGAAAAAATAGCTAAAAATGAAAGGGTTGATTACGAAAGGGAAGCATTAAATATAATTGCTCAAAAAGCTGATGGTGCTATGCGCGATGCACTTTCTATTTTTGATCAGGTTGTCAGTTTTTCAGAAAATCAAATTACCTATAAAAAAGTAATTGATAATTTAAATATTCTCGATTACGAATATTATTTCAGATTAATAGATTCATTTATTGAGAATGATGTAACTACTGCATTACTGACTTTTAATGAAATTCTTGAAAAGGGATTTGATAGCCATCAGTTTATAAATGGATTAAGTTCTCATATTCGCGATATATTGGTATGTAAGGATAAAAATACCTTGCAATTACTGGAAGTTGGAGATAGCATAAAAGAAAAATATCAACAACAATCCCAAAAATGTGAAAAGACATTTTTATATGAATCACTTGAAATTGCCAATCAGTGTGATGTTGGTTATAAAATCAGTAACAATAAGAGATTACACATTGAATTAGCCTTAATTAAACTTGCAACAATTACTGCTATAAAAAAAAAAGTTGAGTTAGAAGAGGTATCTGAAATACTGGAATCTGAAACCGGATCATCACAAAAAATAAAAGAACAATCGTATTCTATTGATGAAGATAAAAATGATCGTGTTGATCCTCAAAAAATTATTAAAGAAAATAAATCTCGGTTATCGATTAAAGAAGCACTTAATAAACCAAAAGAACATGTAGTAGATATTGAAGAAAATTCTGGAAGTAATTTTAAACAAATTTCAGATGAGAAGAATAGTTTTACAGAAATTGAATTATTAAATTGTTGGAAAGATTTTATTGAATCAATTAAATCAGATGAACCTCGTTTAGCAAATACTTTAACAAGTAATCAACCAATTCTAACTGATAATTTTATCATCGAAATTATTGTTGCTAATGAATTCCAACAAGAAGCAATTCAAAATAAACAAATTGATTTACTTACTTTTTTAAAGAATGGATTAAAAAACAACTATATTGAGTTAATTATTAAAGTCAAAGAACTAATTGAAGAACAAAAATTATATACTCAGGAAGATAAATTTAAGCATTTGGCTGATAAAAATTCAACAATAAACATATTAAAACAAAAATTTAAGCTCGACTTTGAATAATAAATTATATACTATTAAAGATTTAAAATGATGGAAGGACAAAAGATTAAAATTAACAATGGAGTTTTGAAAGTGCCTGATTTTCCGATTATTCCATTTATTGAAGGAGATGGTACTGGCCCCGATATTTGGGCATCATCAGTAAATGTATTTGATTCAGCAGTAGAAAAAGCATATAAAGGATCAAAAAGAATTATATGGAAAGAAGTTTTAGCAGGTGAAAAATCATTTAATAAAACCGGAGAATGGTTACCACAAGAAACATTAGACGTAATACGCGAGTATCTTGTTGCTATTAAAGGCCCATTAACAACACCAGTTGGTGGAGGTATCAGGTCATTAAATGTAGCATTACGGCAAATACTTGATTTATATGTTTGTTTACGACCTGTTAAATATTTTGAGGGGGTACCTTCACCTGTGAAAGATCCCACAACAACAGATATGGTTATTTTTAGAGAAAATTCAGAAGATATTTATGCAGGCATTGAGTGGATGAATGGCTCGGATGAAGCGGTAAAAGTTGTTAAATTCCTTCAAAATGAAATGGATGTAAAAAAAATCAGATTTCCTGAATCTACATCAATAGGAATAAAACCCGTTTCAAAAGAAGGAACACAAAGATTAATTAGATCTGCTTTACAATACGTAATTAAGCATGATTTACCTTCATTAACTTTTGTGCATAAAGGGAATATTATGAAATTTACTGAAGGTGCTTTCAGAGATTGGGGATATGAATTAGCAAAACAAGAATTTGGAGCAAAAGAATTAGACGGCGGTCCATGGTGTACTATTAAAAATCCGGAAACCGGAAAGGAAATTGTTGTGAAAGATGTAATTGCCGATGCTTTCTTGCAACAAATTTTAACCCGTCCAAAAGAATATTCGGTTATTGCTACCATGAACTTGAATGGAGATTATATATCTGATGCACTTGCAGCCATAGTTGGTGGAATTGGTATTGCTCCGGGTGCAAATATTAATTATTTAACCGGACATGCCATTTTTGAAGCTACTCATGGTACTGCTCCTAAATATGCGGGTAAAGACCAGGTTAATCCGGGTTCCCTAATTTTATCAGGTGTTCTGATGCTTGAATATCTGGGTTGGCAAGAAGCAGCTGATTTAATTGTAAGCGGGTTAAAAGCAGCCATAAAAAATAAGACAGTAACTTATGATTTTGCCAGGTTAATGGAAGGAGCTAAAAAAGTGAAATGCTCTGAATTTGGACAAGAGATTGTTAAGAATATGTAATAAGCTCAACCTCACCCCATCGCTCTGCATATTGAAGAGTGGGAGATATTCAATAATAAATTAAATAAAATAATAAAGAATTGTATTTTATTAAATCGGTTTATTCTTTAATTTTATAAGAAATACATAACCTAAAATTTTTGACTATGTTAAAAGATAAAGTATTATCAATATGCAATGAGCAAATTAAAAGAGAAGGTTATTCTTCCAACTTATATTTAGCTATGGCCACCTGGGCGGAAAATAATGGTTATGCCGGTGTTGGTCAATGGCTTTATGCCCAGGCAGAAGAAGAACGATTACATATGTTGAAATTTATTCACTATATTGGTGAGAGGGGATGTCATGCAATTATTCCAGCTATGGATGTCCCTCCAGTTAAATATGGAAGTATTAAAGAAATGTTTACTAAAATTTTAGAGCATGAGCAATACATTAGTCAATCTATTAATGAAATTGTTGCCTTATGCATACAGGAAAAAGATTATACTACTCATAGTTGGGTTCAGTGGTTTGTGAATGTACAAATAGAAGAGGAAGCTGCAGTACAGGCGATTATTGATAAGATAAAACTGGTTGGTGATCACAACATGTATATTTTCGACCGAGATATAATGAGTATGCGGGCAAAGCCTGCTGCTTCAGCTGAATAAAAAAAAGGCTTCATCGAATTCGATGAAGCCTTTTTTTTATTGAATTATCATTTTTAGCAAATGGTATTCATT
>CAZBZX010000496.1:0-3166 GCA_964496465.1 uncultured Bacteroidales bacterium | reverse complement strand
TGAAACTTCTATTTTACTTAAATATTCAAGGGTATTGTCTTCCTTGTAATTATACTGGTAAAATCCATCGTCTCCTATTGTTAATAGGGTATTACTTAATGGGATTAAATCATAGGCATTATTATATATACTTTGTAATTCAATGATATTTTTTAAATCGGAAATATCATATACTTTTAACCATCCATCATCGCACAAATACAATATATTATTTTTTAATCCCAATCCTTTTGGATTATCCATCTGATGTATAGCCACTTCATAAATTGATGTTGGATCTTTAATATTTAGTATGTGCAATTCATTAGCCCAATGACCACATATGCCTGAACTACTTAATGTTACAAAAGCATTAGTCTCATTTGCAACAACAGGGTCGCAACTGTAAATATGGCTATATCTTGAAAGATGAACCGGATTTTCAGGATCAGAAATTTTATAAATATACATGGCTGATTCTGCCCCAATAAAAAGTAAATCGTTGATCGAAAATATGGTCTCAATATCAAATCCTATCGATACTTTCGATTTAAAAACAGGTTTTTTAGTGTTTTCTATATCAAAAACACGAAGATTTTGTTTATCAACGGTATATAAATGATCCCCTGAAATAGTGAACCTGGCCATCGATCCGCTTTGACCAACATCTATTGAAGCATCTTTCCCGATCATACTTTCAGAACAGCTCCATATAATTAAAATTGAAGCAAGTATTGAAATAACTATCGTATTGAATTTTCTAAATGTGTTTTTCATTTTTCTAATTTTAAATGTTATTCAGTTTCGCCTTTTCTAATCCATTTAACAATAACAGTTTGTCTTGGCCTGTTTGAGGGTAAATATTTATCTGGAATATAATCTTGTCCTGGAGGATATGGTTCCGGAAAAATATTTTTTATTCGTTCTGTAACCTGTATTGTGGGATAATTTATCAGGTCAATTGCAACCAGGTCAACCGCATTATCCAGGTAAAGAACAGTCCCTTTCAATGCTATATCAATACAACCCGGAGCATTTATAAAACCCACATTCTTTGGCGATGAAGGATCTGAATTATCAATAACATGAATCCCTTCATATTTTTCATTAATAAAAAGGTAGTTGTCTTTAGCATAAATTTTTCCTGGTTTTAACAGATCTTTAGCATCCGAATGAGATATACTTTTTTCCAGATCGGCTCTTTTCATCAATACTGGGGTATATTCATAATAGATATAATCCATGTTTTGAAATCCCAAATTGATGAATAGTATTAATGCACAGATCAGCACAACATATTTTTTCATTTTCTATTATTTAAAGATTAATATTTTATCAAATAACGAGTCCTCGTGAAATTGCCTGCTATGAATTCATTTCATTTAAAAGTCATTGCAATGACCTTTTACCCCCAAAAGATAAAATAATTATTGTGGGTGTTTCAGGATTTTATACTGTAACTGTTAGATTTTTAATTATTTGCTATTTTTAAAAATGTTGAAATATTTTAATATCTTGCACATGGTTTTTGAAAGTTATACTAGTATTCGATTAAGCTAATAAATGACCATTGACAGATAAAGAGATAAATAGTAAGTTGAAAAACGATGATAAAAGTGTCTTACGGTATTTATTTGACCACTATCAGTTATTACTTTATCGATATGCTTTAAAACTTACCCTTAATAAAGAAGCATCAGAAGAAATAGTTCAGGATATATTTATTTCAATATGGCAAAAAAGAAGCGAGCGAAATATTGATAATTTTAAACATTATTTATTAAAGGCAGTTAAATTCAGGTCAATAAATTACATTAAAGCTCAGGCCAGGTGGAGTGATAAAACCGATGAATCAATTGCATACAATAATACTGATGGGATTACTCCTGTTCAGGAAATGGAAGGAAGGGAATTATCTGAAGCCATTGAAAAAGCTATTCAGCAGTTGCCAAAAAAATGTGCTGCCATATTTACATTAAGCCGTAATTCGGAATTGAGTTATAAGGAGATTGCAGCAGAATTAAATATTTCAGTAAAAACGGTGGAGAATCAAATTGGCATTGCCCTTAAAAAATTAAGAGAAATGCTAAAAAATTATGTAAATGTTTAAATATCCTTTAGGGGTATATCATTTATTTTTTGACATTAAATTGAATAAAGTTTGTAAAAGTGAAAAATCAAACGAACTGGATTAAAATAGGAAAATTCCTTAAAAAAGAAATCCCTGATAAAGAAATGAAGGATTTTTTAAAAGCTTCTAAAAATGATGATATAAAGGAGTTTGAAGAGGTGCAGAAAATATGGGATGAGTCAGGGAATATCTTCAATAATGCAGAACCTGATAAAAATAAAATGTGGAGAGAAATAGATGCAAAAACATCCGATTCTATAATAAAAAAAATTAATTTCCTTCCATTAGTTCGAATTGCGGCTTCCATTATTATAGTACTTACTATTGGTTCAATTTTTTATTTAATGAACAAAAAAGGATTGAATGGGGAAGAACTTCTCGTGCTTAAATCCGATGATGAAGCTAAGATAAAAATTGAATTAAATGATGGTTCCGTGGTATGGTTAAATAAGCATTCATCAATAAAATACCTGGAAAAATTTCAAAAAGATAATAGAGTAGTTTATTTAGAGGGGGAAGCTTTTTTTGAAATTTCAAAAGATAAAAAAAGACCATTTTTAATTTATACAAATAAAACTTCTGTTAAAGTATTAGGAACAACATTTAATGTTAGAGCATACATAGAAGAGGAAGTAGTTTCTGTTTCTGTGTTGACAGGGAAAGTGAAGCTAGCTATAAATAATATTCCAGATAAATTTATTGAATTGGAAAAAGGAGAAAATGGAACATATAACCAAACTATTGATACATTATTTTATTCGAAAGATTTATTAAAGAATGATTTTTCATGGAAAACCGGGAGAATTACTTTTGCTGAGACCGGATTACCTGAGGTATGTGCTACCTTGTCAAAACATTATTTTCAAAAAATTATTATCGCCGATTCTGCTATTGAAAACCTTACATTCACAGCAAGTTTTGAAGATCAAAAACTGGAAGAGATTTTATCATTAATGGAGTATGCGCTTAATGTAAAACATGAGTATCAGGATAACGCAATAATGTTAAAGGCAAATAATTAAATAACATGAATTGAAGTAATGGTGCTGATAAATG
>CAZBZX010000495.1:0-3176 GCA_964496465.1 uncultured Bacteroidales bacterium | reverse complement strand
AATTGAAGAAGAAATAGAAAGTACTGAAGGAAGATTAAAATATTTAGGCGATTTAGTTGCCTATAGTTCATTAGAATTAATGATTAATAAACAAAAAGAATTTAAGTACAGACATGTACAACGTGATAAATTTGGGGAAAGGTTAAAACAATCCTTATCAAATGGATGGATTGCTTTTATTGATTTTCTCCTTTTTCTAATTAAAATCTGGCCCTTCTGGATCATTATTACTACAATTTATTATTTATGGAGAAAATTTAAAAAATCGAAAAAGTAGATAACTCATGAAAAAGAAAAATGTAATTATCCTTTTCATAATTCTTATCCTAATCGGAACATCATATTTTATTTCAAGGCAAATAGACAGAAGATTTAGAAGTGATGTAGTTGAAGCTTTTAACAGAACAAAAAATATTACTCCGGACATAATAACTGAAAATGATATTCAACACCTACCTTCAATTGTACAAAAATATCTATTATTATCAGGAGTAGTTGGCAATAAAAAAATAATCAATTTTAAAGCTACCCTAGAAGGAAAGATAAGGTCGAAACCAGAAGATGATTGGATGAATTTAACTTCTGAGCAATATAATTTTTATGACCAACCAACCAGACTTTTTTATATAGAAGCACGAAAAATGGGAATTAAGGCAAAAGGTATACATATTTATAAAGATGAAAAAGCCATTATGCTTATTAAAATTTTAGGATTATTTACAGTTGCCGATGCGAAAGGCCCTGAGATGGATCAGGGTGAAACTGTAACTGTTTTAAATGATATGTGTTTCCTTGCTCCGGCAACTTTAATTTATACAAATATTAAATGGCACGAAATTGATTCCTTGACTGTTAATGCAACTTATACCAATAAGAATATTACAATAAGTGCCAATTTATTGTTTAACGAAAAAGGCGAACTAATAAACTTTAAAAGTAACGATCGGTTTGAAAGCACTGACGGGAAAAAATATAAATACTATCCTTGGTCAACACCAGCTGGAGAGTATAAGGATTATAACGGTATAAAGAGACCATCAATGGTTTCTACTATCTATCACAAACCCAAAGGGGATTTTTGTTACGGGGAATTTTATTTGAAAGATATAGAGTATAATTGCAAAGCATATAAATAAAAAATAATTTTTATCTTTATTCATATTTATAGGTAAAATGAATAAACTTATTGTTATACCGTTATCATTTATATTACTAATTTCTCTGCATTCTCAATCCCCGTCATTCCAAATTGGAGTTAGTCCATGTTTGCATATTCCAACTGCATTTCAATTTAGCAAAGTTTACCCTGATAATCGATTTGCCATTAAAGGTAATATTGGTGTAAAATCAAATAATATCATGTTACTGGGAAAATATAAATACTTTAATGCAACAGGCAAATCAATTGTTGAAAATGCAGCTATACAAGGGTATGCTGAATGGAAACAACGTATTACATTTATTGGAATTCGAGGATATTTCGAAGATATTTTTTACTCTGAAATAGGTGTATTATTAACATCTGGATCAGAGCTAATAACAACAGTTAAAGGTTTTGATCAATTAGAATCATATAATGAATTCAGAGAAATTGGACTTGGATTAGGAACCGGTTTAGAAATTCCTTTAACCTCCTTCCTTATTTTAAATGCTGAAGGAGAGTTAGGTTTTATTTATACTTCAGCTGAATCAGGGTATAATAAAGGGGGTACAATAAGTATAGGGGGTTTAACTTTATCTGTAGGTTTAATAGTAAATCTTAATAACCCCGGCAATGAAGAATAATTATATTATATTACTTTTCTTAACGATTATTTTCTTCGGCTGCGAAAAAGAACCTGACTATACAAATTTGCATTCCATATCCATTCAGCCCCCATTTGATACATTACAAATGTATGAAGACCGAAAATATAAAAATCTTTCACTTAGTGGCACATTCCAAAGCGAAGTAACAAACACCATTAAAAATAAAGGAATTACGACTGGTGCCGAATATACAATCAAAACAATCGAAACCAACCATAGTTATATTCCAAGCGAAGATGCCTTTTGGTATTCATCTAATAAAAATGTTGCTGAAGTGTTTGAAGGTAGGGTATCACCAGTAAATCCTGGTTTTACTGAAATTTATGCTGAATTACATGATATTCTATCAGATACTATCACAATAGAAGTGCTTGAGACTTTTGATGAGCCTGAAATTACTTTTTATATTCCGACAATCATATTGGTTTTTGAAAGAATAGTTATCATAATAGGCAGAACATTAGAAAATTGTATAGTTGAAATTGCAGGAAATGTTGTGAATTTGAACCAAAATGGGGAATTTAATTATACATACAGCGACTTAACTCAAGGGATGAATACAATTGATATTGTTTCTTATAATGCCAATAATCATAATGTGTATACAACAAAATCGATTACTGTTTATTATTACCCATTTCAAAGCAGCGCTGCTGATAATATTGCTGGCAGCTGGCAAGGTAATTTTGGTAACCAAACATTCGATTTCACAATTTCTGATAATAACATAGATTATGATGTTGTGGGAACTATAAGTATTGAATTTGAATTTTTAGGCTGGATAAATAATATTCCATTTAGTGGTAAAGTAGAAGAAAATGGACAACTTAATGCTTCTGTAAATTATTCAATTGAAGGTTTAACTATAACCGGTGGAATTACCGGTCAATTTACATCAACCTCATCAATGGTTGGAGATATTTATATTGAAGCAGAACAATCAAACTGGATAAAAATTGGTTATAGTAAATCGTTTACTGCAAGCAAGAATTAAAATACAAATTAAGCGATCTATAATTTTAATAATTTACTTTCATCAAATTTTCGTCAAAAATTTCAGTGTAATCAGTACTTTCCTTAAAAAGTTTTTTATCTTTCGCCACTATTTTTGTTACGAAAGTAGCATCTTTAAAAGTTTAAGGGGATAAATCTGAAATCGATCGATGGAATATAAGGAAGAAGTGACACGAATTTTCGATTTAGCAGCACAAAAATTTGATACACTCGGGACACCATTTTTTCACCTATTTGGTAAGAGTTTAGTGGATAAAATTGAGCTCGACTACAATATGAAAGTATTGGATGTTGCTTGCGGTAAAGGGGCAACGCTTATTCCAACAGCTAAATTATTAGACAATACAGGAGAA
>CAZBZX010000494.1:0-3178 GCA_964496465.1 uncultured Bacteroidales bacterium | reverse complement strand
AATCTTCAGTAGACAGACCTATAAAAGAACTTAAGGGATTTTCAAAGGTTGAATTATTGCCAGGTGAAACAAAACAGGTTAATATTGAATTATCAATGAAAGACTTTTCTTTTTGGGATATTGAAACAAAAGACTGGAAAGCAGAACCAGGAATTTTCGAAATTCTTGTAGGCTCATCTTCACAGGATATTAAATTATCTGGTGAGGTTGAAATTATTAACTAAAATAAGTAACACCGGCTTCAAGCCGGTGATTTTCTTAGTGGTATAATAAAATCAAATTTTATTGTCAAGTTAATGGTTAAAACCCTGTAATTTAATTGCAGATACTTTAGTTTCTATAAACTTTTATGAAATCACAATTTACAAAATATAAAATCCAAATAAACCCGAAAAAACAAATTCCAAAACCAAACTACTTTTAAAAAAAGAGCATGAATGGGGTTTTTAAGTTTAGAAATTGAAATTTAAACATTGGATATTGTTTAAGATTTGTATAATTGAGATTTGGTATTTGCAAAATGGATTTCATTCGTCAATGAATCTATGAATTAAAAATTCATAGGACTTAAGTTTGCTATTTTGGTAACTTCCCAAAAAGTCGTACAAAGAATTTATGAAATTTATGTGGACCGCTCACAGGATCGGCAAACATTAAAATACATTTTTTATATATCAATTCAATTCCGGCATCATTGGCCAGTTTAACAGCTTCCGGATTATCAGAAGTTTGTTGAATCCAAATCCGCTTAATTTTTTTATCTATAGCTTGTTTAACTATTTCTGTAGTTTGCGATTTTGGAGTTATAATGTATAAATTCTCAATATCATTAGGTAGGGTATTTACATCATTATAACATTGAATCCCATTTATATCACTTGTTTTAGGATTAATTGGAAGGATTTCAAATTCCTTTTTTAGTAAATCCTGATAAACCTGATGACCAAATTTTTTAGGATTTCGAGATACTCCAGCCATTGCCATTTTTTTTGGTGACAAAAAATCATTTATCATTTGTTTTGTTATCATTATCTTAAAATTTTTATTAGTAACTTACAATAAAAATAAGCATACTTAAAAAATAATAATAATTTTTCAATAGAATTCTTAAAAAATCTTTATATTAGTTAATGTTATAGAAGGATTTAGGATTAATTTTAAAATTAAAACTTATATATATGTCTATCGACAAATTAATTAAAGAAATAAGATCTAAAGGTTCAGTAATAAGTGTTAGTATTAATGATTGCGATTTATTAAATGTATCGGATCAAATAAAGCAAATTGAAAAATCTGGAGTTGATATGATTCATTTTTCTGTAAAGGATGGTTGTTTTGTACCTGAAATAACTTTTGGTCCTTGTTTTATAAAAGCAGTTAAAACTAATTTACTAAAAGACGTTCATTTAATGATACATGAACCAGATGAAAAAGTAGATGAATTTTTAAAAAGTGGCGCTGATATTATAACTTTACATATTGAAAGTGGTTATTCCATTCAAAAAACATTTAGAAAATTAACTAATTATAAAAGTTTTAATAATCCGGAAAGATCCATAATCAGAGGAATTGCTATAAATCCTGATATACCTTTAGAAGATGTTGCTCCATTTCTTGATTCAGTTGAATTAGTTTCATTAATGGCATATAATCCAAAAGTATTACGAGGAAAAATTGACGACAAACTTCAACAAAGAGTTAAAGCGGTTAAAATGAAGATAGATAATTCAAAGAAAGATATTTTTTTAGCTGTTAATGGTGGAGTTGATAAGAAAAATATTAAAATATTTTCTGAATTGGGTGTGGATATTTTTGTAATTGGAAAACCAGTTTATGAAAATGAGTTGATTTTGGATAATATAATTTCAATAAAGAATGCTTTGGAAGAAGAGTTATTATAAGATTAAAATCAAAAAAGGGAAGTTCAATTCGTTAATTATATAAATTAATTACCTATAATCGGAAGCAATCCATCTTCTCCACTACCTGCTACAACTATTTTTGTATTTTGAGATTCGCCTAATCTTAATGTAGCTTCAATTTCTTTTTCTTCAATATTTTATCAGTTAAGCTAGCACTAACAATTCTATTTGCAGCTGCTTTTCCTTCAGCTTCTTTTTTTGCTCTTGCAAGCTTAAACTCATATTCTAATGCTAATTGCTCTTTCATTTTGAAAAGTTTTAAATTATAAGCTCATAAGAATATGAAAAATTAATTTGAATGAAGAACGATTCTTAAGTAATTGTAAAATATTGATTTTTAATTATTTATTACGAAAGCATTGACTTTATTAACAATGAGTTAATTTTCATATTTTCGCAATGTTTATAAGTAATTGATATACAGTACAATTATTTTATAATATAAAATTATATTCGTAATCTCTAATTTTAAATATTATGGATATAGCTGTATATAATTCGCTAATAAATTTACTTGATGATAACGATGAAGAAGTTTATTCTGTTACTACCAACTATTTAATTGCGCAAGGGGAGAAGATTATTCCAACACTTGAAGAATCTCAGCAGAATATACCAAATCCTTTAATTCAGAAAAGAATTGAATTCATTATTCAACAGATTTTTTTAGGTGGGATTAAAAAGGAATTGAGTGATTGGGTTAGGAGAGGAGGAATAAATATTATTGAAGGAGCTGTATTAGTAGCTAAAACTAGATTTTATAATCTAGACACCTCAACTATTATAGAACAAATAAATTTAATGTCGAGAGATGTATGGTTAGAGATTGATGACAATAAATCAGTATTTGATAAAATTAAAGTGCTCAACCAGGTAATTCTTGAGATTTATGGATTTACTGGTAATAAATCGAACTTTATTGATCCTGATAATTTTTTTATTAATAAAGCCTTCGATTCAAAAAAATGTAGCCCGATTATTCTTAGTATTATATATATTGCAGTTGCCCAGCGATTATCAATTCCTTTATATGGAGTTAATTTACCTGGAAATTTCATTTTAGCTATTCAGAATAAAAATGAATTTTTAGATGATCCTAATTCATTAATATATGTAAATCCATTTAATAATGGAAGAATTTTTAAAAAGGAAGAGATTGATAAATATATCCAGCAACATAACCTGGAAAAACTTCATGATTTTTACTATCCCTGTGATAATGCTTCAATAATAAAACAACTAATATCCGATTTGAA
>CAZBZX010000493.1:0-3181 GCA_964496465.1 uncultured Bacteroidales bacterium | reverse complement strand
AATGTTATCATTCAGTTTTAAGAAGTTTAAATTAAGAGATAGATTTTCTTTTTTAAGAATATAAAATTTTGGATAAATATTATAGCTATACAGGAAAATATTAATAACTAAGGCAATATTAAAAAAAATGAGAAAGTATTTGACGGCTACCTTTGCTCTTTCCTTTTTTGACAGGACTATTTTTTCATAACTCAGAGTATCAGCATTATAACGATACTTTGATTTTAACATGTTAGGTTTAATTTAGGTTTAGTTAATCTAAATATCTCTCACTCTTGCAACAAATCTAAATAAAAAAATTAATTTTACAAACATTTTACTTAAAATAAATTTATTAACCTATTGATAATCTGAGGGTAAAAATAGTATTATGACTGCGAGTGATATTAGGAAATCATTTTTGGATTTTTTTAAGGATAAAAATCATGAAATTGTTGATTCTGCGCCAATGGCAATAAAGAATGATCCAACCTTAATGTTTACAAATGCCGGGATGAACCAGTTTAAAGATATTTTTCTTGGAAATTCGTCAATTAAGAATAGTCGGGTAGCTAATTCTCAAAAATGTTTAAGAGTATCAGGAAAGCATAATGATTTAGAAGAAGTGGGACATGATACATACCATCATACAATGTTTGAAATGCTTGGAAATTGGTCATTTGGCGATTACTTTAAAAAAGAAGCAATTAGCTGGGCATGGGAGTTTTTAGTTGATATATTAAAAATAGAAAAAGATAGATTATATGCCACTATATTTGAAGGATCTACTGAAGACAATATTGTAAAAGATACTGATGCTTATGAATATTGGTTAAAGTTTCTACCAAATGAACGAATAATTGAAGGATCAAAAAAAGATAATTTTTGGGAAATGGGTAATTCAGGCCCTTGCGGACCATGTTCTGAGATTCATATTGATTTACGTGAAGATAAGGAAAGGAAAAATATGGATGGAAAAACACTTGTGAACAAAGACCATCCGCAAGTAATTGAAATATGGAATTTAGTTTTTATTCAATACAATCGTAAAGCTAACGGTGAGCTTGAGCCGTTACCTCAAAAGCACGTTGATACAGGTATGGGGTTTGAAAGGTTATGCATGGTATTGCAGCATAAAAGGTCGAATTACGATACTGATATTTTTCAAGCTATTATTGGTGAAATTGAAAATATTACACAAATTAAATATGGCAAAGATGAAAAAAGTGATATTGCCATGCGTGTAATTGCTGATCATCTTAGGGCTATTGCCTTTGCTATAACTGACGGTCAGTTACCATCGAATAATAAAGCCGGATATGTAATCAGAAGAATTCTACGAAGGGCAGTTCGTTATGGGTATACATTTCTTAATCAAAATGAGCCGTTATTATATAAATTAATTCCTGCTTTCATTCAAGTTATGGGAGATGCTTATCCTGAGTTAATTGCACAAAAGGAATTGGTCGAAAAAGTTATAAAAGAAGAAGAGCAGTCGTTCTTACGCACACTTGAAACAGGAATAAAATTGCTTGATTCAATTATTGAAAAAGCGATTAAGTCGAAATTAAATGAAATAGCTGGTAAAGATGCATTTGAATTATATGATACGTATGGTTTTCCTTTTGATTTAACTGAATTAATAGCACGGGAAAACAAGTTATCTGTAAATATCGATGAGTTTAAAAAAGAAATGACTGTTCAAAAAGACAGGTCACGAAATGCTACCAAAATAGATGCTGACGATTGGGTTGAATTAGATCATATTAAAAATGAAGAATTTATTGGATATAATAAGCTCAAATCAGACGTTAAAATTGTCAAATATCGGAAGGTAATCCAGAAAGATAAAGTATTCTATCAATTGGTTTTCAATTCTACTCCATTTTATGCTGAAAGTGGTGGACAAGTTGGTGATACCGGATTTATTGAAAACAATGGAAAGAAGATTTTAATTTTAAATACGATTAAAGAAAATAATTTAATAATACATATCACGAAAGAAATTCCTGAGAATTTGGATGCTGAATTTATTGCTGTTGTAAATAAAAATATAAGGGAATCAACCGAGAATAATCACTCTGCAACACATTTGTTACATAAAGCTTTAAGAAAAGTGTTGGGAAATCATGTTGAGCAAAAAGGATCATTGGTTCATCCGGATTATTTAAGGTTTGATTTTTCTCATTTCCGAAAAGTTACAGAAAATGAAATTCGAAAAATTGAAGACCTGGTAAATCAGGATATTCGATTAAATCTTCAACAGGAAGAAAAGAATATTTCGTATAAAGAAGCTTTAGGAATGGGAGCAATGGCCTTATTTGGTGAAAAATATGGTGAAACAGTACGCGTTATTAAATTTGGTGATTCTGTTGAACTTTGTGGTGGCACTCATGTAAAGTATACCGGACAAATAGGAATTTTTAAGATTATTTCTGAAAGCGCTATTTCTGCTGGGGTTAGAAGAATTGAAGCTATTTCCGGAATTAAAGCATATGAATATGTAAATAATGAATTATCAGTTTTTAATGAGATGAAACAAATGCTGAATAATCCAAAAGATCCGGTTGAAAGTGTGCAGAAATTAATCGATACAAATAATGATCTTGCCAAAGAAATTGAATTTTATGATAAGCAAAAACAACAGGAAGAAAAGAATTTATTAAAAAAGGAAATCAAAAATATAAACGGAATAAATGTTATTTCTGGCAAAGTTAATATTGATAATTCAGATTTACTGAGAGATATGGCATTTCAATTTAAAAATGAGATTGAAAATTTATATTTGGTTTTAGGATCTGAAATAAATGGTAAACCTATTATAATGGTCATGATTTCAGAAAATTTAGTAAAAGAAAAGAATTTAAATGCTGGGGATATCATTAGAGAGGCTGCCAAAGAAATAAATGGTGGAGGAGGAGGACAACCATTTTTTGCTACAGCAGGAGGAAAAAATTCTCAAGGAATTGAAAAAGCTATTCAAAAGGCATTAAATTTTATTGAATAGATTTTGAAATTTTTATTAATACTTGATTATTGGATTATTTTTTTACTATTTTATAAATAGCCACTTTTTCTTCAGAGCTTATTTTAATAAAATAACTGCCAGACTTTAAACCCGATAGATCAAACTGTAAAGAGTTATTTTTTATAGCTTCAGTTTTTATAATAATAACTCCGGTAATAGTTATTATTTCAATTT
>CAZBZX010000492.1:2788-3184 GCA_964496465.1 uncultured Bacteroidales bacterium | reverse complement strand
AAAGCTTCACCTTCTAAAAATATTTCTCTACTCGATTCATTAAACCTGTTCGGATATTTTAAAATACTTCCTGAATTCAGCCAAATTTTTGATGAATCTGGAAGCAGTAATTGTGAAGTTTGTCCTTTTGGAACAATAGATTGTACATAAGCTTTGTTAAATCTAAGATCGTAATTGTTAATTAAATCATATGAAATATAGCTAATGCTAAATACAATAATTACAATAGCTGCAATACGCAGAAATATTGAACTTGAAAATGATTTTTTTCTAATAATAAGATGTTGAGTTGTATTTGAGAGTTGAGTGCCTGATATTTTTTTCTCAAATTCATTCCAGGCTTTATTTTTATTAAAACCTATGGGATTATTAAAAATTTTAAGTGATAAAAACAGG
>CAZBZX010000492.1:0-2778 GCA_964496465.1 uncultured Bacteroidales bacterium | reverse complement strand
CAGTCATAATAATACATTAAATTATTTTTTATTATAAAAATTATTAAAAAAATAAAGTTATTAATTTAACATTAGCAAATCTTAATTTGTTTCAGAATAAATATCCACCAAATTTTGATATTGCATTATTAAAAATTTTAAGTGATAAAAACAGGTTATAATATTTATGAAATAATGAATAATTATTGTAGGATTCATCTTTCCATCCTAATAAATTCTTTTTTTCTTCTTCCGATATTTCTCCCGAAAAATAATTTATTAAGTTTATTTCCATCTCTTTTTTACTCATTTTTGCTATTCTTTAAAAAGACAACAAACTTTTATAAAACCCTTACAGATATAATTAAAATATTTATTCTAAATAATCTTTCAAGAAATCTTTAATTTTTTTCAAAGCCCTATACATTTGTGTTTCAACAGTTTTTACAGATATATTAAGCTTATTTGCAATATCTTTGTATTTTAAATTTTCGAAACGATTAAGTTTGAATATTTGCTGACATTGTGCAGGAAGAATACTAATTGATTGTTCAATTTTATCCTGAATTTCCTGAGCTATTAAATAATTGGGTAAATTATTTTTAGAATCACTAAATGATTTTTTGTCATTTTTATAATCATTACTTAATGACGATTCAAATTTTTTAATAACAATCTGATGCTTATTATAATTTAGACAATGATTTTGAACTGCTTTAAAAAGATATGACTTTAATGAAGTATTTATTTTTAAAGTAGATTTTTCTTCCCATAATTTAAGGAATAAATCACCTACAATATCTTCTGCGATTTCTTTGTTTCCAACATAATCAAAAGCAAAATAGCATAAGGTAACATAGAATTTTTTGAAAATAAATTCAAATGTTTCCTTATCTTCAATATTGTAAGATTCTTGTATTGGACGCACTAGTACTTCCAAACCTTTTCTCATTAATTTATTAAACTACGAAAATCTATCGTTTTTTAATGACGCAATTTATAAACATTTTCGTTACAACAATTGAATTTTTTTTTAATATTTTTGAAATATTTTACGATTTGTTATTAATAAAGCCTTAAATAGCCTTATTTTTTGAATGTTTTTTCGAATACATATCGAATTAAACTTAATTTGAATTCATTATATGGCGGATATTTAAAATGAGGTTCATATAGATATGTTTTATAAAGTATTCTTTTATAATGCGAAAACTCTTTAAAACCTGCTTCATTGTGATAACTACCTATTCCACTTTGACCAACTCCTCCAAAAGGCAGAGATGTATTAACCCAATGTAAAACAGTATCATTAATAATTCCTCCTCCAAAAGATATTTCATTAATAATTTTCTTTTTAACAATTTTGTTCTTTGTAAATAAATATAAGGCTAATGATTTAGGTCTTTTTTTTAATTTATCAATGATATCATTAATTCTTTCAAATTCGATTACTGGCAAAACAGGTCCAAAAATTTCTTCTTCCATTATTTTATCTTCAAATGAAATATTATTTAGAATAGTTGGCGATATATAATTTTCTTCAAAATTGATTTCTCCACCAAAGACTATTTTATCTTTTTGAATAAGTTGAGATATCCTTTTTGTATGGTTTTGATTTATAATACGTAAGTAACTATTGCTGTTTTTCGGATTTTCTCCTGGATAATTTAGGATTTCTTCTTTCATTAATTGTAAAAATTTTTCTTTAATTTTTTTTTCAACTAACAAAAAATCAGGAGCGACGCATGATTGTCCGGCATTTAAAAATTTTCCCCATACAATTCTTTTAGCTGCCAGTTGTAAATTTGCATCTTCAAATACAATAGCCGGATTTTTGCCTCCTAATTCTAAAGTTACCGGGGTTAAATTTTTTGCAGCAGCTTCCATTACTATTTTTCCAACTTTTGGGCTACCGGTAAAAAATATTTTGTCAAAATGTTGATTTAGCAATTCTGTTGTTTCTTCAACTCCACCTTCTTGCACATATAAATATTCTTCCGGAAAATTATTATTTATTAATTCTGCAATTACCTTCGATGAGTTTTTTGCTATTTCACTAGGCTTAATAATAGCTGTATTTCCTGCACATATGGCAGGTACAAGTGGACAAAAGGTTAAATTGTATGGAAAATTCCAGGCCCCAATTATTAGCGATACACCTAGAGGTTCAGGATAAATCATACTCTTTCCTGGAAAATTAACTAAACTAGTTTTTACTTTTTTGGGTCTTGTCCATTTTTTAATATTTTTTATAGCAGTATTTAATTCATGATAAATAGTTCCCAGCTCTGTCTCATAGTTTTCGAAGCTCGATTTTTTATAATCTTCATATATTGCTTCATCTAACTTTTTTTCATTTGATTTTAATATTTTTTTTAGCTCGATCAGATTTTTTTTTCTAAAATCGATGGGTTTTGTTTTTCCTGTATAAAAAAAATTACGCTGTTTCTCTACAATTTTTGTAATTTCGCTCATATACTTTTTTATTATATAGTAAATTAATTTAAATATATTTGTTTGAATTGATTTTTTAAGTAATTTCTATAAAATTTTGTAATTTAATTCAATCTTAAGAAAATAGAAATTATAAAATAACCATGATGATTCACATTAAAATAAGGATGAATATTTTAATTATCATGGATATTCTATACGGCCCTAAAAATTAAAAAAATAAGAGCATGAAACCCTCATCCTTAAGAGAATTTAAAATATGAGGCATAAAAACAAAAGGACATGATTAAAATGCTTTTGAAATTGAAAAATAACCCAGATGAGGGTTATTCGCTTATGCTCATG
>CAZBZX010000491.1:0-3189 GCA_964496465.1 uncultured Bacteroidales bacterium | reverse complement strand
GCTTTCCATGCCTGGTCTTCCAGTTCCAGCCTGTCAACTAAAAACAGAACCCGCCTTGCATTTTTAGTTCTTAAAAACAAACGAATTACTGCTGCTGAAGTCAATGTTTTTCCAGTACCTGTTGCCATTTCAAAAAGAAAACGATCTTTTCTTTTTCCAACTGCATTTTGTAAATATGTAATTGCATCTAACTGGTATTTCCTTAAAAACCGTAATCCATTTGTCCAGATAAAATCTTTACTGTTTTCAACATTTCCTTTCCATTCTGGTCGTTCAGCATAGTCAGGCATCTGAACAGTAGCAATATAATCATTACTTACTGGTTCATTTATTAAAGCATCCCTGTCAGGATTCCATTCCTTTATAGCCCCGATCTCATTTGGTGAAGGAAATTTATAAATAGGTTTAGGATTTCCTTTTTGCAAGTCCCATAAATAATGTACTATTCCGTTTGATAGAATTATAAATTGAGCATCAACTGTTTTAGCATATTTTCTGGCTTGCTCTTTTGCAACCAGTGGATGCAGGCTTTCCTTTTTTGCCTCTAAAACGCATATAGGTTTGTTATCGGAATCAACCAATAGAAAATCCAATGAACCCGAATTAATTTTTTCATAATCATTTCCCCAGGCGTCTACCTCTTGTTGCGTTATTTTAATATGGTTTTCAAGGAGAATATTAGCTTTACCTTCATCAGTATCAAAAAACCGCCATCCCGCTTCTTCAAGCAGTTTATTAATCTTTATCCTGGCATGTGCTTCATTCTTTGCCATTGAAACAGAAATTGTCCTTAACTCGGTTAATTATGTAAAATAGTGTAAAATAACGTAAAAAATATTATTTAGCAAGGGTGTTATTAAAACAAAATTAATTCCGGCCAAACTTTCGAAAAGCAGATATAAATTGATAAATTAAATAATAATTTAATATTCTATGGAAAGCATCTACTAATTATGTCTATTTATTAATTTTAATCATTTGGCATTTAAGTAAAGATTGCTCAAAAAGGTCCGCAATAAAAAATTGGGCAGGTGTTAACCCGACAAACTTGCCTGCCCTCGTGAAGCCGATTAGGCGAAACGGGGTCAGACCGTAGTTGGTTTATATTTTTTAGTTTACTTGTCATACTGATACTTCGCCCCGCCTTGTTTTTACACGATGTTACCAGCTGGCAATTGTTTGTTATTAATCATCTGTCGTTGGAAAATTTTATTATAGCTTTAATCTTAGTCTTTCCATTTCTGCAACGACTTGGTTTAGTTCAATAATTTCAGAATCCCTATTTAGGTTGATATATAATTGTGGGTCTAACCAAAAACGAGATTTGTGATAAAGCATTTCACCAAGTCCTTGGTCAACCTTCATAACTGATGCAGAGGCTTGATTCCAGATTTCAGCTAACTCCATATTAGGTACATATTGTCCATTCATATTCCTCAAATAATCATATGTCATTATGAAAGCTGTATTAATAGCTTTATGTGCATTAACTACACTTTCTTTCTTTTTGTCTGCTTGACCTATCAAAAAGCTTCCAATATCTTTAAAAACAGTCCAAAGTATTTTTATGTCGAATGCTGTTGCCATATTTCTTTTTTTATTTTAATAATTCAAAGCCTTTTTCATTTTTATATTTATCAAATTGTGGTAAAGGGTTACATTTACTCCCAGCAACCCGAGCTGCATATTTCCCTGCATTTGTTCCACTTTTATTTTGGCTTACATTTGTTCTATCTTCATGTGCCATCCGCATTATATCTGAAGAAGGAATTACCCAATATGTATCTATCATTTCAGAATAAAACACAAAGAAATAATTGGATATTCTTCTTATATATTAATCAAAATTCACCTTAATCCTTTATTAAGCACTCATATTGCGTTAGTAAAATTAGTTTGTCAAGGGTAGCCTGGCATATGTTAGGGTTGTGCGACCCTTTACTAATTAATTTTACGGGATAACTTTGCTTCAGAATGGATTAATGAGTTCGCAAATACATAAATATTAAATAAAAATGAATCTAAAAAACTTATTTTTATTAAATCATACAAATAATTAATTAGATAGGCATCCTTCTAATTGTCAATGAAAAATTCTTTAAATTTTTCCTGAATATCTTTCACTTCTTTGTCCGATAATTCTTTAAATTCTTTTGACAATGCCCTCATTGAAAGTTTTCCATCATTTTGTTCCAGAAAGCGAACTAATATAGCAACCATCTTGTCAGGCATTTCATAATAATCATCAATATATCGCTTAAACTCATTATACTGATGTAAATATTTCACTTCATCAGGAACAATATTATCAATGGTATCTAATACACAATCATATAAGAATTCTGCTTGTTTTGTTGCATCAAAATAGCGGTAATAATCCAGAGTGTTATTTAAAATTTCAATATTATGATCAGATGTTGGTACCCATTCAATGAAATCTAATAATGGTTTGGAATACGATTCCAGAACTTTTCTGTAATCATCTATATGATCTAAAATAGAAGCAGACACAGGAAAAACTACACCTTGTTTTGCAAATTGTTTCCTGGCAAGAATATGATGAATTAGATAACGATGAATACGGCCATTTCCATCAACAAATGGATGAATAAAAACAAAACCAAATGCAATTTTTGTTGCCATAAGTACCGTATCAAATTCTGACTCTTCTAACAGGTTATTAGTACTTATCAACCCATCGATTAGTTTTGTTACATCCTTCAAATGAGCTGAAATATGATCGGGAATGGGATCTCCTGTAATGCGATCATGTTCTCCAACGAAACCCTGTTGCTTCCTAAATCCCATTTTAGTAAAACGCTTGCTTTCAATAATAATTTGCTGCAAACGAAGCAATTCATCATTCGTTAATATCTTAGTTCCTGCTTGTCCTATTGCTTGCCCCCAACGTATAGCTCGGTTTGTTCCCGGATTTTCATTTTCAATAGTAAAGGATGCTTTAGAGTCTTTTAGTAATAAAAAGGCAGATGCGCGTTGTAATATATCGGCATGTATACCTTTTAAATAGGCACTTGATTTCTTTGATAAATTCGTTGCAATAAAATTTTCCAACTTTTTTGTTTTAAATATAAGAGGACAAAAATTAATTGTTCCAGGCAAATTATTAACAATCCTATGACGTGATGAACGTTTTCCTTGAATTGCATATTGCTGCTTTTCATCAATAAG
>CAZBZX010000490.1:0-3190 GCA_964496465.1 uncultured Bacteroidales bacterium | reverse complement strand
TTTTTTATCAAGAAGCTGTCTAGATTTATAAACTTGCGGATTTTAGGCTTAGGCGAGATCGCAAAGACGGTAATTTTATACTTTTGAGACAACCTCTATGTATAATCTTCAATTATTTTATCAAAAATATTATCTATTTCCATATCAACTATTTGATTTTCTTTTCTATTATACCAATCAACTATTTCTTTTGCACCTTCTTCAAATGAAATAGTTGCTGAAAAATCTGGAACTACCTTTTTAATTTTTGAATTATCAAATATCATAGAATGTGCTTTGTCTCCTAAAAGACTAACCCCCATCTCAGGATGATATTTCGCAATCACAGTAGAAGGTACATATACAATTTCAGGGTTCACTTCCATTATATTACTTACAATTTCATAAATTCTATTCCATGATAAAATTTCGTCTGATGTAATATGAAAAGTTTCAACCAATGATTTTTCATTCCCAAAAAGTCCAACCAGACCTTTTGCAAAATCTTTATGATGAGTTAATGTCCATAATGAACTACCATCACCATGAACAACAATTTTCTTTCTTTTCTTCATCCTGTCAAGAACAGTATACCCGCCTTCAAAAGGAATTAATGTTTTATCGTATGTATGAGATGGACGAACAATGGTAACCGGGAAAAAATCTTCATAACCAGCTCGCATTAATATATTTTCACATGCAATTTTATCACGGGAATATTTCCAAAATGGATTCTTTAAAGGAGTCTGTTCGGTAACAGGTATACGTGTAGGTGGGGTTTCATAAACCGAGGCTGAACTAATAAAAATATATTGCTTTGTTCTGCCAGTAAATAATTTTATATCATTTTTAATATGATCAGGTGTAAAAGCAATAAATTGAACCACAACATCGAATTCTTCATTACCCAATAACCTCTTTGATTCATCATAATTTCGAATATCACCATTTATAGTTTTAACACCATCA
The DNA here is from genome assembly GCA_964496465.1 of uncultured Bacteroidales bacterium. GTDB lineage: Bacteria > Bacteroidota > Bacteroidia > Bacteroidales > CAYFUP01 > CAZBZX01. The sequence goes on along the minus strand of CAZBZX010000490.1, from coordinate 2,242 downwards.
ATCTTTCTAAAACTTTTTCCCCTATTAAAATGGTATAAATCATATCCTTTTTTAAGCGCGAGTTCAGAACACGCTGAACTTATTATGCCTGTTCCTCCAATGAATAAAACTTTCATTATTTTCAAATTATAATATAAATACTTATTCTATTGATTTTGTTAAATTTTCTTAAATCTAAAGTCAAAATAATTTTTAATAATTAAAATAAAACAGTACTTTATATGGTTTTTATAAATTTACGGTATTATTCCATTTTTCGAAATATAAAGATAGTAAATCATTAATAAAAATATTCATATAATATCTTTTAATATTCCGTATCCTCCAAACTATGGGGGGATTATAGATATTTTTTATAAAATTAAAGCTTTAGCAGAACTAGGTGCAATAATTCACTTACATTGTTATCATTACGGAAGAACTTTTCCGGCCGAATTAAAAAAATACTGCAAAACAATCCATTATTATAAAAGAAATTCAGGTTTTTTATATCAGCTTTCTACAAAACCATACATAATTAAAACCCGGAAGGATAAAAACCTTATTGAAAACATATTAAAAGATGACTATCCAATTATATTTGAAGGATTGCATACAACCTTTTTTTTAACAAATAAATTATTGAAAAGTAGAAAAATATTTATAAGAGCTCACAATGTTGAACATGAGTATTACTATAATTTATATAAAAATGAAACCCATTTTTTAGATAAAATTTATTTTCTTTCTGAATCGATAAAACTTAGATATTATGAGAAAATTTTAAAATCGGCGAATGTACTAGCAATCTCACATAATGACCATGAATATTTCAAAAATCAAAATATTAATAGCTTTTATCTACCAGCTTTTAATACATTCGATACAATAAATGCAAAAACCGGAAAAGGAAAGTATATTCTATATCATGGTAATTTATCTGTAAGTGAAAACACTCAGGCTTTACTCTTTTTAATTGAAAATGTATTTCCAAATGTGTCTTTTCCTATTGTAATTTCGGGGAAAGATCCCTCATCAGAAATTAAAAGTCTACTAAAAAAATATCCGAATATCAAACTAATAATTAATCCAAGAAATGAGCAAATTTTTGATTTAATTAGAAATGCCCATGTAAATGTATTACCTACATTTCAGCCAACCGGGATTAAACTTAAACTCATAAATGCATTGTATAACGGACGTTTTTGTTTAGTGAATTCTCCTATGGTAATAAATACAGGTTTGGAAGGACTTTGTATTATTAAAGATACTGGAGAAGATATAGCACTTGAAATATTTAAACTTTTTAAAAAATCATTCGAACCGGAAGAATTAGATAAACGTTCTAAAATATTGTTAAAATCATTCTCAAATAATAAAAATGCTGAATCTTTAATAAATTTGATCTTTAATACTTAAAAATAAATAGATATGAAGAAAATTGGTACTTTAGCCTCTGCTTTGATTGTTTTTTCGATTACTACTCTCTTTGCTGATGGATATGAACTTAAAGTTAAAATCAACAATCTTTCTAATGAAGAAATCTACCTGGGTTACCATTTTGGAACCAAGTTATATGTAAGTGATACAACCTTATTAGATGCAAACGGGAAAGGTGTATTTAAAGGAGATGAAAAACTTAAAGGTGGATTATATTTAATTTTTCTCCCGAATAAAACTTACTTCGATATTATAATTGACAATAATCAAAAATTTAGTATTGAAAATGATACTTCAGAATATGTAAAAAATATAAAATTTACTAATTCTAAAGTTAACCAGAATTTTTATGATTATCAGCGGTTTTTAATGAATAATCAAGAGAAGTTAAAAGAATTAAGGGATCAAAAGAAAAAGTTAGAAGAAAATGATGAAACTGAAAAGGCGAAAGAAATACAGGAAAAAATGCAGGAATTAAATGATCATGTTATGGGCGAAATGGATAGGGTTATTGCAGATAACCAGGATGATTTTCTTTCGAAATTATTAACAGCAAGCAAAGATGTTGAAATACCAGATCCGCCAAAAGATGAAAACGGTAAAATTATTGACTCGTTGTTTCAGTATAAATATTATAAAAGTCATTTTTTTGATAATATAGATTTTTCTGATAACAGATTGCTACGAACACCTTTTATTGAAAACAAATTAAATCAATATTTTACAGCACTGCCACAAATACCTGATAGTTTGATCCCATTAATTGATGCGATTCTAGTAAAATCACAAGCTGATTCAACTGTATTTCAATTTACATTATCAT
>CAZBZX010000489.1:0-3204 GCA_964496465.1 uncultured Bacteroidales bacterium | reverse complement strand
GTTGGAAAAACGGTACCCGAACCATCATCTTCTAACTTTTTCAATTCGTATCGAGGAATACCATTATTATTAAATATAACCGGATTTCCATTTTCATCCCTCACCTGAACAAGTATTTCCTGTGATTCACCCTTGAAATTATAGATGTTTTGAACATCAATATAGGTCATTAATGACCATTTGCTAAAATAAAATGATTTATCAATTCTCACATCCAATTGATGAAATGGTTTGTATCGCAATGAATTATATTTACTATAATCAAGCAAACCCTGACCTTTAGCATCCCATGCCTGAACAATACTTGAAGTATATTCATCATATGGAGTATAAGGTGTACCACCAACAAACCGCCATTTAAAACCACCATCCCAGTTTTTACCAAATCCCCTGGTGGCTGTAATATTTAATAAATGTTTATTATCCCAGGAAGATGAAATTAAATTTCCGTGAATATCAGCAAATTCACTTCTTACAAGAGTATATGAAAATACGGTATTAAAACCAAACAATTTTTTATTTCTATAATAAACTTCTGCGCCGTAAGCTCTTCCCTCAGAAGTAGATGTTAATTCTTCATCACCATAAGTACCAAAATCACCTCCTTTACTTGCTAACGAAACCGAATCTTTTACTGAGAAAGGATAATTATTGTATCCTTTAAAAAATCCCTCAATTGTAAATTTTGAATTATCGTTTGGTAATAATTCAATCCCGGCAACTACATGATTTGATGAAATATAGGTTAATCCATTATTTCTATTGACAAATTCACCTTCGAAATTTTTATATCCAAGAGCTGTATATGGTGGTAATTGATAATATCTTCCAGTATTAAAATTTATTGATAATTTCTTTGTTAAGTAATAAGATGCCGAAAATCTGGGAGATAATTGTTTGAAAAAATTATTCATTTCTGCAGAATAATTTGTTGCATCAGTTCGTAAACCTAATGATAAATTCAACTTTTTATTTAAATAATTCTTACTTACCTGGCCAAATAATCCATATTTAAATAACTCCAGATAAGTGTCATATAAAATAGTAAATGGCTGATTATTAAAATAAATTTTACTATAAGTTGAATTTAAATATTTTGCATATTCCAGTCCGGCACCAAAATTCAATTTATATCCCTCTTCTATTATTGTTCTTTCGTAACGAAATTTATTTTCAATTTCATCTGAATTATAATCCAGAGTTTTTAGCGAATCAACTTCAATATTATCTTTATATTTAAATTGCCTGTTATTTAAATAATTCCTGCTTGCCACCCAGGTATCAAATCCGTTTTCACGATAATGCTTCCATACCATACCAAAAGTGTAATTCCATTGCTCGTTTATCGGTAAATAGCTTAAAATATATTTTTGATATTCGGTAGTATCAGCATCCAGGTTTAAACTGAAATTATCCAACGCTCCTAAACTAATTATTGTTAATTCATTCTTATCATCAATTTTTGTTTTTATTTTTAGCTGATAGTCATTATATGTAGGTAAAAACGGTAAACCAATCACCGAAAAAATAAATTGTAAGTACGACCTGCGAGCTGAAAAAATAAATGTTGTATTTTCAGAAATTGGTCCATCAAGTGTTAACGCCAGATCAGATGCACCAACAGTAGCCCTTGTTTTTAATTTTTCTTTATTTCCGTCAATTTGTTTAAATTCAAATACAGAACTAAGTGAATTATATCGGGAAGCAGGAAAAGCTCCTGAATAATATTCCAGTTCACGAATAAAATCAACGTTTAAAATGCCTACAGGTCCGCCAGAAGCACCCTGGGTAGCAAAATGGTTTAAATTCGGAATTTCCACATCATCAAGAAAAAATCTATTTTCACCCGGACCTCCACCTCTCACAATTAAATCATTGCGATACGATACTGTTGGAGCAACTCCAGGAAGCGATTGTATAACTTTTGAAATATCACGATTTCCACCTGGATTTTTCTCAATTTCCTGAATTCCCAAACGACGCAACGAATTTGGACTTTCCTCTTTTTTTCTAAATGGTGAAGCTTTTACAACAACTTCATCTAAACTCACTAATGCTTCCTTTAAAGGAATATCCATAAAAACCGTTTTGGCATTGGTAATTAATATTTCTTCCGAAATATAAGGATCAAACCCAACTGAAGAAACCCTTAATTCAATATATCCTGGCTTAATACCAGTGAAAATGAAGTTCCCCTCAAAATCCGAAACTGAACCAATGGTTGTTCCCCATATTACAATATTGGAAAAAGGTATTGGTTCATTGTTTTTACTATTAAAAACCCTTCCTTTAATGATGCCTTTCTCCCCTGATTGTGAAAACAAATTAAAATTACTCACTACTATGATAAGTAAAAAAATAAAATATTTTTTCATTGACATATTTGCTTTTATTAAATAATAAAACAACAAATAATGATCTAGGTTCAAATTTTGTTCAACTTTTATAATAAAAAAGTTAAACACATTGATTAAAATAATCTAACTCTTTATGAAAGTACAAATTAGGAAATTGTTTTCTTATAGAATTTATTTTTAAAATTGAATTTTCAGCAAATTTTTTAAACTCTTTTGAACCAGGATTTACAGGCTTATGATTTACTGCACTTAAAATTTTCAAAACTTCTGGAAATATTTTTTTTGACTTTTCATCAATAAATCCATCTGAAAACTTTTCCCAAATATAATCGATAGCCACCTGGTTTGGATGCAACATGTCCGGTTCACAAAAACGATAACCCCTAAGATCATCTAACATGATTTCGTAACCAGGAAAATAACTGCAATTTTCGAATTTTTTCAAAAGTTCTTCAATAGCAAGAATTAAAATAGATTTGCTTATTTGATTACCATGAGCTCCATCTTTCCAATGACGAATTGGGCTAACTGTAAAAATAATTTTTGAATTTTTGTTTTGCATAACCAATTCTGCAATCAAGGGATCATAAAGTGATACGATTTCATCTACTGACAATAACTGTTTTATAAATTCATTTGCAGGAATTTTATGGCAGTTCGAAACTATTTTACCTGATTTGATATACTTATAAACACGGGCTGTTCCAAATGTAATAATTAAAAAATCAGTATTTTTAAAAAAATCTGACGACGCTTTTAAACTCGAATTAATATTATCTAAACATTCTTGTTTATTTTGTCTTGAGAAACTTGTATGATGATAAAAACTAAACCATTTATTATTAAA
>CAZBZX010000488.1:0-3206 GCA_964496465.1 uncultured Bacteroidales bacterium | reverse complement strand
TGCCAGAGATGAATTATTACTTGATGGTGGAACAAAAGTTCCGCTACCGCATAATTTTAACAAGTATACCATACGATTTGGGGCCAATTTAATGTTTGGCGGGAATAATAAAAAAGATAAAAAATTAGACCGTCCAATAGTTGATTAAAAACTTGATATATATTTATGAATAATTAGATGTCTTCTATAAAGTAATATGTAGAAGACATCTAAATCAAAAATCAAAACTTCAGTTTATTTGAAAATTAGTTATTTTTATTAATAATGATACGCTTTATACTTCTTTTCTTATTATTTATGATATTTTATTATGCGTTAAAATTTATTATCAATTTTATCATCCCAATTTTACGTGGGCAGTCACAATCACCATCCTCTTCAAAAAAAGAAGGTGAAGTTACCATAGAGTATCAACCTGATAAAAACAAGAAGTATAATAAAAGTGAGGGGGAATATGTTGATTATATTGATGTTGACTAACTTATCCTAATTCGCATATTCTTTTCAAACGTTCCATATCAACTATCTCAATTGTTTTTCCAAAAATTTTTAAGATCCCGTCTTTTCTGAATTCAGATAAAATACGTATAACATTCTCAGTAGTCATTTCAATCATTTCTGCAATTTCTTTTCTTGAAACTGGTAAGTCAAAACTTGAATTTTTATATACGTCATCAGCAAAATAAATCAAAACATAAGCTATTCTTCCTCTTAGATTTTTCTTTCTGATATCCAGAACTGTTTTAATAATATTATCCGATACATTACTCATTTTTGTTAACAAACTTAATGCAAAAGCGCTATTTTGTTCAGCAATTTGTTTTATAATATCAATATCAAGAGAACATACTACAGAATCATCAAGTGCTTTGACTGAATAATGAAAATTGTCATCAGAAAAAACAGAAAGAATGCTCACAAAATCAAGTGGTCCAGCAAATGTAATAATCTGATCACGATCTCCATCACTTCTATATAATTTTACCAGCCCCTCTTTTAAATACATAAAACGGTTAATTTTATCTCCTTCTTTTACTATAATGTCGCCTTTAAAATATGGTTTTTCTAATTTTGAATTACAAACATTAGTCAATTCATTATCCTTAATATTCCCAAAAAATAAATCTTTTAACTCACATCCTTTGCAATCACACAACTTAAAATCCTGGCTCATAATAATTTATATAAAAATGACTTTTGTCCATAGTATGATAAATATCATAATGTGATAGTTATCATACACTTGCTTAATACTAAACAGCTAAATATACATTAAGTTTGACAAAGATTAAAAATAAAGAAATAATATAATGAAAAAAATAGTAATTCTTGGCGCTGGAACAGGTGGTACAATAATGGCCAATAAATTAAGGAAATCATTACCTAGAGAAGAATGGACCATCACAATAATTGATAAAGAAAAAATACATTATTATCAACCTGGATTTCTATTTATTCCATTTGGTCATTACAGTAGAGAAGATGTAATTAAACCAAAAAACGACTTTTTTCCAAATGGGATAAACACTATTTTTTCAGAAGTTAACATTATTGAACCAGAAAAAAATAAATTAGTTTTAAAAAATGGGACTGTTTTTCCTTATGATTATCTCATTCTAGCTACTGGGACCAGGATTGTACCTGAAGAAACACCTGGTTTAAAAGATAAACTTTGGTATAAAAATATATTTGATTTCTACACTATCGAAGGAGCAACTGCGTTAGCCTCATTTTTTAAAACATGGGAAGGTGGAGAATTAGTAGTCAATATTGCAGAGATGCCAATAAAATGTCCTGTTGCCCCTTTAGAATTTGCTATGTATGCTGACGGATTTTTTACTACAAGAGGAATTAGGGATAAAGTAAATATAACCTATGTGACACCTTTACCTGGAGCATTCACAAAAGCTCGTTCATCAAAGATGTTAGGTCAACTACTCGAAGAAAAAAATATCAATATAGTACCTGATTACAATATAATGGAAGTAAACAATGATGATCAAAAAATAATTGATTATGCTGGAAAAGAAATTATGTTTGATTGCTTGGTTTCAATACCAGTCCATATGGGTGATGAAGTTATTGAAAAAAGTGGATTAGGAGATGATTTAGGATTCGTCCCCACCGATAAACATACGCTGCGATCAAACAAATATGAGAATATTTTTGTATTAGGGGATGCTTCAAATATTCCAACTTCAAAAGCCGGATCAGTAGTTCATTTTGCAGCAGAAATTTTACATGAAAATTTAATTTGTGCAATTGAAGGGCGACCATTTACAGGATCTTTTGACGGACATTCAAATTGCTATATTGAAACAGGTCAGGGTAAAGGAGCTTTAATTGATTTTAATTACGATACTGAGCCACTTCCCGGATCATTTCCATTTCCAGGTATTGGTCCATTTGGTCTTTTAAAAGAAACCCGCATGAACCATTACGGTAAACTGATTTTTAGATGGATTTATTGGCATATTCTTTTAAAAGGTAAAGAAATGCCAATTAGTACACATATGACAATGGCTGGTAAAAAATTATAAAAAACATGAAAATGGAAGAGGCAAAGGTAAATGCGCAAATAGCTGAAATTAATACTAAACTTGACTTTGTTATTGAAGAAATGTTAAAGCAAAGACAAAAACGCCAGGCTATTGAAGATTTTATTTCAGATGCATCAATAATTGGAAAAGACGTATTTAACACAACCGTTAATAAACTTGATAAAGCAGGAATTGAGCTTGACTATGAAGCGCTTGAGAATTTTAGTCTAAAATTAATACGTAATCTGGGCACTTTAAATAAAATTGTTGAATTAATGGAAAGTGCCAATGATTTATTTAAGGATGTAAGCCCAATTATTAATCAAGTTGGTCTTGATTTAACTAATAAATTTTATGAACTTGATCAAAAAGGTTATTTCGAATTTTTTCAAGAATTATCAAAAATCTTTGACAATATAATTACTCATTATTCAATTGAAGATATCAGGCAATTAGCTGAAAATTCAGTTACAATATTAGAAACCATTAAAAATCTTACTCAACCTGATATGCTTAAATCCATAAACAACGCAGTTGAAATTTATAAAAACATAGATACATCTAATATTCCAGAATATTCTTTATGGAAAGCATTTAAAACAATGAATACTAGTGAGGGGAAAAAATCGATTGGATTTATTATGACATTTTTACAAAATATTGCAA
>CAZBZX010000487.1:0-3220 GCA_964496465.1 uncultured Bacteroidales bacterium | reverse complement strand
TTTGTTCCTCGCGATGACGGAAACAAATAGTGAATTGTGAGAAGTGAGTAGTGAGGGGAAACTCGACTTCTTCATTCGTGAAAAGTTTACCCTGAGCCTGTCGAAGGGTGAATCGTGAATAAAAAAAATTCAAATTTCAACTAATAAATCTCAAATTGTGCTGTTCGTCGAATGCCATTTATTTCTTTTACCGTCTGGAAGATGGTGTTACTTCCAACCGCTTGTCCGCCGAAGCAAGAATGCGAAGGAGAAAATACTGTTTTATTATTAAATCTAGCTATATTAATATCGAAACAGAATTTACTCTTGATTATTCTTTAAAAATAAATTGGCAATCCATATAATTATTAAAATAGATGTTATTTGTATTAAAAGTTTTTTCACCAGAGTATATAATATGTCCAGTTGTTCCTAATCCTTTTATCTTAAAAAAATGTGTAATTCCTTTATAAAAATCTGAATTATACGTTCTGGAAGCTTTTATTTCAACGGGTACAAGTTTCTGCCCACACTTATACAGAAGGTCAACTTCATTATTATGATTGTCTCTAAAAAAATATAAATTAGCATCTTTTCCTGCATTATAGCGGGTTTTTAAGGCATCAAGTACCACCATATTTTCGAATAACCCACCAAGTAAAGGATCACGGGCTATTTGCCCAATTGATTCAATCCCCAATAAATAAGAAGCTAATCCAACATCAACAAAATATAATTTGGGAGATTTGATGATCCTTTTACCAAAATTTTTATAATAGGGTTGTAATCTGTAAATAATATAAGAAGCTTCTAAAACTGATAACCATTCTGAAATAGTAGGTGAAGATACACCTGTATCAGAGGCTAATGAGGCTAAGTTTATTATTTGACCAATTCTGCCGGCCAGTAATCTAAGAAAATTCTCAAAACGCGATAAATCTTTTAAATTAATTAATTGTCGAACATCTCTTTCAACATAGGTATGCAGGTAATTTCGATACAATGCAGCTGGCTCCTGGTTTTGATCGTAAATACGTGGCATAAATCCTTTATAAATCAACTCGTCTCGATCAAATTTTTTATTAATTAATTTTAATTCATTCAGTGAAAAAGGCAATAAGGTAACAAGAGCTGTTCTTCCAGCAAGGGATTGACTAATTGATGCGTTTAATGTTAGCTGATGACTGCCGGTTAAAATGTATGCCCCATTTTTCTTTTCTTCATCAACCAAAACCTGAATATATGAAAGTAGCTCAGGAACCCGCTGCACTTCGTCAATTATTAAAGGTGCAGGAAATTGTTTAAAGAAACTTTTTGGATCTTTTTCAGCTATTAACCGATTTTCAGGGTGTTCTAAATTACAATAATCATAGTTGGGAAATGCCATTTTTGCCAATGTTGTTTTACCAGATTGTCGCGGTCCGGTAATTGTTATCACTGGGTATGTTTTAGCAAATAATTGTATAACCGATTGTAATTCCCTCTTTATCATTTTAGTATAAATAATATAAAAATTGTACAAATATAAAGTATAAGTTTATATTTACACAGGATTTTCATTTATTATTTAATTTCATTTTCATAGGTTTTGTCAATTTAAAATATTTTCCATTTATTTAACTCCCCACCATATATTGCTCAATTTTGCATTTCCAAGAATTAATTTTAGTACCCTCCAGAATGTGTTGGGAATTGAATAATCAACCGGGGAATTGTGCCCTTCGACTTCCTGCCCGACTGAAGCAGTCAGGCTGGCGCTCAGGGTGACAGGAATCTCCACTTCTTCATTCAACATTCGTTAATCGTTATTCGTAAATGGGGAATGGTGAGAAGTGAGTGGTGAGAAGAAACTCAACTTCATCATTCTGCATTCGTTAATCGTAATTCTAAGGTTATATATCCAAATTCATTATTTTCCAAAAAGGCATAAAATAAAACGTGCAATTGTTTTTAGTTAACTCACGCTCGTAATCAAAATTAATGATATAGGCCTTTTGAATGTTGTATTTTTCGCAAAAACTAAATAATGATCTGCCTATTTCATCTTTCATCATTCTTTTCCCTTTTACTTCAACCGGAATAATTTCATTTCCATTATGTAATACAAAATCAACCTCGGCCTGATTTGTTGTGCGCCAATAATGTATAGAGCGTGCTGTATGTTTTGTTTTTTCTTTCAAAATATGGTATACCAAATTTTGAAATATCATACCGGTATCATCCATAATGGCTTGCATATTCATATTGTTAATCATATAGTTACGCATGCCCAGGTCGTTAAAATATACCATGTTCGATTTTGATAACTCCTTGTTTTTATTTTTAAAAAACGGCGTTATTAAATGAATAATGAACGTTTTCTCGCCATACCACAAGTAATTTTTTATGGTTGGTGCTGAAATATTCACCTTGCTTCCCAGTTCGTTCATATTTAATATATAACCAACACCAGCCGATAAAAACTTAAGCAATGAAGCATAGGCATCTACCCTTTCTATATCCAGTATTAATTTAATATCTTTATCAATATAGCTTTGATATAATTCGTCGAGCCAACGAATTTTTTCCGATACATTATTTTCTGTTACTACTCTTGGATATCCTCCAAAGGTTAAGTATTCGTATAACAAGTTTAAGGTTGCATCGGGTTCAGTGTTGTAAAAAGTATCCATTCGTCCTGAATACTTATAATCTGTTTTGTATTCAGAGAATTCATAAAAATTTACCGGGGTTAGTTCAAATACTCTTTTACGTCCTGCAAGCGACTCTTTAATTTTTTCTTTCAATTCGAGGCTTCCCGATCCAGAAATGATCAATTTTAGTTCGGGATTACTGTCATAAATTCCTTTTAAAAATAATCCTGCATTTTCTTTTCGTTGTATTTCATCAATAAAAACATATATATAACCTTCAGGATGTTCGAGCCTTATTTTTTGTAATAGGCTTTCTTGTGTTTTAACATATTTCCAGTCTTTTTCAACATCGAGGTTAAACCACAACACTTTTTTATTTTCCTTTACTAGCTTTGTTTTAAGTAGTTGCATTAACGTTGTTTTCCCAACCTGTCGTGCCCCTGTTATAAGGGTTATTTCCTTTTCCTTAATATGTTTTTCTATTTCCAGGTATATAAAGCGATTTATCATATTTAGTTTTTACCGGGTAAAATTAACATATTATTTTATTTTTACCGGGTTATTTTAAATATTTTTTGATTTAATGGTTGAGAGTCGTGAAGCGGGCA
>CAZBZX010000486.1:0-3234 GCA_964496465.1 uncultured Bacteroidales bacterium | reverse complement strand
TTCCTTCATATGCATAGAAATCTATAGCTCCAATATTAGCTCCGTATTTTGCAGCTAAATAATTATTTACAATATACCGTTGTGCTGTATTTATATCATAATTGTAATAAATAAATTCAGCCATATCACCTGTGAAATAATTGCCGGGAGTAGTTTGCCTCCAGCCAATTTCAAGGCTATCAAGCACTACTGTATTACCTGAATAACTATCACTTAAATTTCCATTCTCGTAAATTATCGTTGAACCTGTACCATAAACTGCATTTGCGATATTCCATATTGAAGTTGCAAAATCTGTTGGTTGATTTAACCATCCACCTCCTCTATCAATCCATTGATTTGGCGGTACTCCTGGATAATTTGGGAAAAAGCCTGATGTACCGGCTTTTTGAGTTTGCCATAAAGGACCATCAGTAGATGCTGAAATATAAAAGGCAACAAAATACGAGCAGTTTTGATTGGTAAGTTCAAATACAGTTTCGTAATAGTCATCAGTACCATCAAAACGAACTACCGGATGGCCATTAACAATATTTGTTTTATATGTAGGCCTTTCAGAACCTGTTTGTATGGCATCGTGGTTACATCCTGAAGTATCAACCCAAGTTGAAACCAAATCATCATCATTTAAACCTAATAAATCGGCACGTAGCCAAAGTTTGTTCACTGAACTATCGCCAACACCACCGGGACCAGTAAAGCCTTGATTATCATTATCGTTTATGGTAAGAGTATGTGTAGTGTCATCACCAATTGTTGCATTGGTAGGAGATGACAGGTCAATTATGATGGTTTCGTCCAGTTCAATATCCGAATCGTTTGTAATTGAGACTGAAATATTATCTGAACTTGATCCGGCATATATTGTTAAAGTACCTGATCCTAAAGTGTAATCTGTACCTCCACCTGTGGCAGTTCCGCCAGTTACACTATAATCAACTGTAATATCATTACCAGACACACTAGTTAAGATAACCGGAATATTGGCTGTAGCTGAGGCTTCAGAAATGTATGAAATTGTATCTGAAAATTCAATCCATGGAACGGTATCATTATCATTAATGGTTAAAGTATATTGGTCATTTGTGCCAATATTTGCATTTTGTGGATTTGATAAGGTTAAAATTACTGTTTCATTCGATTCGTTTATAACATCATTTATAATACTAAGGTATAAATATGCTATTGTGTCACCAGAATAAATGGTTGCCGTTCCTTCATTTAAGGTATAATCTGTACCTCCTCCTGTAGCAGTACCTGATAAGGCATAATCAACGGTAACATCTTTTAAACTATGAACAGCATTCATATGTAATTCAATGGTGTCGATAACATTTGTTTCGCTTTTTGAATTTGAAGCAGTTAAAAATTCTATATCAATATTATTATCATCATCAATAATCGTATACGTATGAAATGTATCAGCACCTCGTTTCGCATTTGAAGATGGATTAGAAAGTGTTACTATTATTGTTTCATCATCTTCGATTACAGATTCGTTAATAATAGTAATAGTAATGCTTGTAATTGAATCGCCAGCGGAAATGGTCGCAGTACCGGAAGCCAATGTATAATCAGTTCCACTTCCATTTGCTGTACCTCCAGCAACACTATAATCAACAGTAACATTTTCAACAATTTTATAATTTAAAAATAGTTCTAAATCAACTGATATTACTGATTCTAATCCTTCAGATAGGGTATCAGTAAATTGAATAACTGGCCTTAATACTGCAAATGTAATGTAACTACCATCAGGTATAACAACACCGGTAGAAACATATTCACCACTACTTAATGTTAAAGGATATTCTGTTACTCCAGATGAAAAATCTCCATCATCATCAACCATCAGAAAATAAATTGAGAATTCTGAATTTCTGGATGATAAAAATGTTGTATCTAAAGAAATAGTAATTGAATCAATTGTACCGGTTTGGTCAAATTTCCATTCCCGGTCAATACGCCTGAAATTTGTATCGTTAAATGGTAAATCAGTAATACCCCAACTGGATATGGAACCATTATCGTTTCCCACCAGCAAATAGTCACCATCATCTAAACCAAAAGGATTTTCGATAGAAAAAATTCCTCCAACATTTGCATTCTGATGAAAATTTGAACTATTTTCTCTACCTATACCTGCAACGTCAAATGAATGGGTGCTGCCATATGAATATTTTGAATTTGATACGGTTATATTATATTTAGCAGCTAAATAGGTGGTAACAATATTCCTTTCAGCAGAATTTAATGCATAATTGAAATAAATTAATTCAGCAATATCACCTGAATAATAGTCCCCATTTCTTTTTGCAATTTGAAAATTTCCGCGTCCAACAGTATTTGAATTTCTTGAATCATCTAATGTGCCGTTATTATAAACACCTGTTGTATCTGTTCCATATCTTACTGTTGATGTATACCAGGTATTGTTGTTGAAAGATGAAGCTTTTTGCATCCATGCACTGGCAGTGTATGCGATGTATTGAATATTATTAGTCCACCTGGGGAAGAAACCATTTGTGGCAACATCTTTCTGAGTTTGCCATAATGGCCCATAGTCGAGACCAACTGGAGAATGATTAAAAACAGTGAAAAAGGTCATATTTGAACCTTGAGTAAAAAGGTCGAATACGTCGGTATAGTATTGTTGGTTTAAACCATTAAACCTGATAACCGGTAAACCATTAACAACATTCGTGTATAAAATAGGTGCATTTGTACTTGTTAACTGGATGGCATCGTTATCATTTCCAGAAGTGTCAATTAATATTTGAACTGTATCACCGTTGGAATAAGGTAAAACATCTGCTTTAAACCATAATTTATTAGTTGATGAATTGCCAACTCCACCAGGCCCTGTTTGGCAAATTATATCAAACCAGTTGATTATTAATAAAATGAAGAATACTATATAATAACTTTTATATTTCAAATTAATACTTTTTACAATGTTTTATTTAAGTTAAGTTATTTTTTATAATTTTTCAATAATATTCAAATATATAAAATTGTTTACATAATCATAATAATAATACAATCCTGTAGATCTATTAAGGGGTAAAAATAAGGGAAGTCATTCAAATAATTATATTCTTTATACAATTATAGAACTAGAAAGTTACAATATTGGCTTTTGATTTACAAAAAAATGACTATTGTAAAATAATTTATATTGATATTAATTACTATTCATCAAACTCATTTGGAATAAAATATTGCTCACCTGTT
>CAZBZX010000485.1:0-3238 GCA_964496465.1 uncultured Bacteroidales bacterium | reverse complement strand
TAATAATAACCTGATTTAAAAATAAGTTTCTTTTTTGAGCAATGTGTTTTGTAAGTATTTTTTAACCCCAAATATCCTTCGAAATAATAAATTAATTTTATATTTCTTTTTATAAATTTTTGGTTTACAGGAATATCTAAAATGCATTATTAATATAATAACAAATTGAAAGACTAATTTAATAGCAATTAATAGACTTCATTATTAAACATAAATTTTTGAGAATTATGCACTTGTTTTTTCTTTATAAATAAATCATATAATACTATTAACATTCCAATCATCACAGATAAATCAGCCATATTAAAAATCCCTGTTTTAAACATTACAAAGTCAATATGCAAGAAATCCGTAACAGAACCATATTTCATTCTATCACATATATTTCCAAAACCACCTCCAATAATAATACTTAATCCAATGACTAATAGCCAGGATAAATTATTTTTAAAAAGTAAATAATAAAGAATATATCCTAGAACAATCAATGGTAAAATGATCATTAAAATTTTATAGATTAGTCTAGGCATGTTGTTTCCAAGGCTTAAAAATGCTCCTGTATTTTCAACTTTTGTCAACGTTACATGATTATTTACTAAACTGATTTTCTCATGATAATCAATTTTTTTTCGAACTATACTTTTTGAGATTTGGTCACAACTAATATTTGTTACTAATATTATCAAGATAAATAGAATTTTAAAAATCTTTTTTACTTTCATCAATACTTTTATTTTATAATTTAATTTGATGTTTCATATTTACCCAAATGTTGGTCTCATTTGTTTAGTCCAACAATAATTGCTTTGAATATTTCTAAAATTAGTCATCTAAATGAAAAATAACATATGGCACACAAAACTGCGGAAAAGTACGGCACGGTTCAGTAGTAGGTGGCAAGCAAAACATCTTTTTATATTTTAATTCCAATTACTAATAAATCATCCGTTTGTTGAAGATCCCTTTTCCAATTATCAAAAGTATTTTCAAGAATTTTCTTTTGCTTAAACATTGGTTCCTGGTTAATTTTTAGAATTAATTCTCTAAATCTCTTTTTTAGGAATTTTCTATGGGTTTCTGCACCTATCTGATCAGTATAACCGTCAGATAATGTATATATTATATCATCCTTTTTTAAATCAATAAAATGTGTAGTGAATTCTTTTTCTTTTAAATAAATAGCAATCGGCTGTCTGTCCCCCTTATACTCTGTAATATTTTGGTCTCTTAATAAATATAAAGATGCAAAAGCACCTGAAAATTGCATCTTCAAATTTTCAGTATTAATCATGTATAAAGATAAATCCATGCCATCAGTAGTCTCGGTCTCTTTTCCGCTTTGACGCAATGATGATTTTATTTTATTCCTTAATCGATTTAATACTTCACCAGACTTATCAAAACTAGTTCGTGAAACAATTTCATTTAAAAAGGCTACTCCCAACATGCTCATAAATGCTCCTGGTACTCCATGACCAGTAGAATCTGCAGTAACTACAACGATATAATTTTTTATTTTTTTAATTAAATAGAAATCCCCACTTACTATATCTCTGGGTTTATAAAAAACAAAATGCTCAGGTACAATTTCATTTAAAGTTTCTTCTGGAGGCAAAACTGCTTCCTGGATTCGTTTAGCATAATGAATACTATCTAATATCTCAGATGCCTGATTTTTAATAATTTCTTTTTGTTCCAAAGCATAATTTCTTTGAGCTGTTATTTCTTTATTACTTTGATTTAGTTCATTATGAGAAGTTTCCAATTGTTCTAACATATGATTAAAATGTTCAGCCAGCGATGTGAATTCATTATTTCCGTCAACTATAATTCTTTCATGTAAAGACCCGTCAGCAATTAAGCTAATCTTCTTCATTAAATTATTCATTACAGTTTTTAGATTTCCCGTTACCAAATAAACCACAAATAATATCAACACAAGAAATAGAAGTGTATAAATAAGTTGTTTGGTAATGATATTATATATTGGTGCATTTTTATCAGTAATATCTTTGATGATTGAAATTATAAAACTATCAAAAAAATATTCCTGATTTTTTACTTCTACCAGCATATATTCAGCAAGCAGGTTACGATTGTTTTTTTTAAAGCTATGCTGTATATCAGTTTTCCTTTTAAAAACTTCTCCTAATAAACTGTCTTGAGATGCGACCAAAAACGAATCTTCAATCATACTAACCGGTTTTTCCCAACCTAACCAAATATTAGCAGAAAGAATATTATCATTTTCAATTACAATTTCTTTTAGCTTGTTGGTAAATAAATTCAAAATATTGTCAACTGCATTAGAATAACTTCCAATTTCAATTATATATTTTTTGTCATGAGTTGGCTGATATGAGTAAGATTTTAATCTTTTAGTAGCCACCTCAATTGCAAATTTTTCGAGTAAGAATTCACCATTTTTTTGTATTTCTTGAAGATATTTTTTGTAGTTTTCTCCGTATTTGTAAAAATCCAGTCCTAAGTCTGGTTTAAAAGTAGTATTTACAATTTTTCCGTTTTCAATTATATATAAATCATTATTAATAGTATCCAAATTTAAAACAGAAAACTGAGACGATAGATCTACATATTTCAGATCTGTTTTAACATAAAGGTCTACTAATTTTCCAATAGCATTTTTATGACTGTAATAAATGGTTTTTTCAATAGATTCAACAGCAGAACTTAAAAAATCAGATATGCTGATAATTTCATTTTTAATATTTTGCTTACGTTCATTTTCATTTTTATTTTGTAATTCAATTTGATATTTAATATTTAGTCCAGCTTGTATAGCATTTAAAAGTATAATTATTACAAATATTTTTATTCGTAATGATTTAAATACTGATCTTCTTTTTTGAATATCTTTCATTTTTATATGTTGGGAATTAAGCTAATATACTTACGAAAATTTAATATACTTAAGTGGATATTATTACATAAATAATAAAGCATTTGATTTGCAAGAAATTCGAAAGTACAAAAAATTATGAACTATTTTGAAAAGTTACTTCGTACATCAAGAATAAATCGAATAAATTCAGTTAGTTGAGTTTTAGAACACCAAATAAAGTTAACTTATAATATTCATAATTTGAAGGAGTTTCTATCCCTTGAAGAAGCTGACATTTGTAACAGTCTAATTTTGACTTTTTAAACAACAGAAATTTTAGTCTTGTAATACAAATAATTCAAATTTTGCTTTTTTACACTCTGTCAATTTTAGAAT
>CAZBZX010000484.1:0-3256 GCA_964496465.1 uncultured Bacteroidales bacterium | reverse complement strand
ACCATTTGAACTAATTTCTGTTTTTAAAACAGCATGAGCGTTCTCGACTCCGCTCGAACTGACACCTTCTCCTTGTTTGAACTTTCCAATGGTTGCTATGGCTTCATCCAACTGACTTCCTTTTATAGCTGTACGCTGAGCACCCAGATTGTAACCATCGTTATCAATTTTTACAAAAAGAATTTCATTATTTGTTTTTGCTAGCTCTTTATCCATAAGCAAAATAGAGGTTTTTACACCACTATAAGGATTGAAAACACCTGCCGGCAAACTTACTACGGCATACAGGTAATTTTCAACCAGCATTTTGCGCAGGTCTTTATACGCTGTGCCGCTTTGGAAAATTACCCCTTCGGGAACAATGATACCGGCTCTGCCTTTTGGGTTTAAGTGTTCGGCAATGTAATCGACAAACAAAACTTCGGACCGGTTTGATTTTATGGTAAATTTTTTGTGTGGCCGTATCCCGCCTTTGGGACTCATAAATGGCGGATTGGCTAGAATTACATCGTAATTATCATTCCATCGCTCTTCACTGCTCAGCGTATCGTATTCAACAATATGCGGATCCGTAAAACCATGTAAATAAAGGTTAACCAAACTCAAACGCACCATATCTGGTGATATGTCATAGCCTACAAAATTTTTAATTAATCGCTTTTGTTCATCGGGTGTCAAGCCTTCGACTCCGCTCAGGCTGACATTTGTTTTCAGTTTTTCATTTTTGCTTTGACCTTCGACTTCGCGGAGACTGACATTTGTTTTCAGTTTTTCATTTTTGCTTTGACCTTCGACTTCGCTCAGGCTAACATCTTTGTCATTTTGTTCTAGTCCATTTGTCACACTGAGCGGAGTCGAAGTGTGATTTGCCCTTCCTATAATATGTTTAAATGCAGAAATTAGAAAACCTGCCGTACCACATGCTGGATCAAGTATAGTATCGGTTTTTTGCGGATTAACTACAGATACTAAAAAATCAATTATATGTCGTGGCGTACGAAATTGTCCCGCATCACCTTGCGATCCCATTACAGATAGCAAATATTCAAAAGCATCACCTAATTTTTCGCTATGGGTATATTCAAATTCACCTATGGTTTTTAAAAACAATTTTAAGGTTTCAGGATCACGATACGGTAAATATGCATTATTAAAAATATCCCTAAACAATTGAGGAATGTTTGGATTTTTCTCCATGCTCTCAATGGCTTCCGAGTATAATTTCAGCATTTCAGCTGCTGTTACTTTTGTATCAAACAAGGCATCCCAACTGTATTTAGCATAATCACCAGAAAAGAATTTTGCTTTTCCTCCCAATTCAACCGCCTCTTTGTCCATGTCATCCATGAACTTATATATCAAACCAATGGTAATTTGCTCAATCTGTGCTTTCGGATCTGGTAATTTCCCAACCAAAATATCCCTGCAATCGTCTATTCTTTTCTTAGTGTTTGTATCTAACATTTATTGTAATTTATATTTTATTCGTAATGTCCTCTTCGACTTCGCTCAGAGTGACATTACAATTTTTAAATTTATTTTCATCCTTGCTCAGAGTGACATTACAACCTGTTGTTTCATTATTAGCTCCTTTCAGAGTGATATTAAAATCTTTTGTTTTTATTTCATCTTGGCTCAGAGCTGTATTATTATTGTTTTTATAGTTTTTATGCGAAGTTACATTTTTACACTCAGATAATTTTTTCAAATCTTCCCAATAATTATTAATTATTGCTTCTTTCTTTTTTCTGCTCCAACCTTTAATTTGTTTTTCAAAAGAAATTGCTGCATTAATATCATTAAAATTATTATAAAAAACCAGTTCTACTGGTCTTCTTTTATACGTATAACATTCCTTATTTATACCCTCCTGATGTTCAACTAATCTTCGTTCCAGATTATTTGTTACACCTGTATAATAGCTATTATCTAAACATTTCAAAATATATACATAAAACTGCTTCATATTTTTTTGCTGTCAGGCTGAGCGTAGTCGAAGCCTATGCGGCAAAGCTATTTAAATTAATATAATCCTTAATGTAAACTGGTATTACTTCCCTGTATTTTGCGGCAACTTCTTTATACTGAGAAATAGTTAATGTTGCATTTGTTTGTAATGCACTAAAATCTTTCGATTCAATAATTTTCCTGAGTTCATTGTCTACAATATAAGCTTTGAAAAAGTATTTTAATGCTCTAACATTCACATCTTCTTCAGGTGGATAAATGGATATAAATTTATCGAATTCTTCCTCGAGTAATTCATCTTTTGATTTAAACTTTGGGATAATTCCAAATATTTTCTCCACAACTTCACGCACAGATACTTTTCTGTCAATCTTAGCGGCTTTACGTAACTTATCGAGGTTAAAATATTCTTCAGGTTTATCAAATATCTCATTTTGAATGTGCGATACTACTTGCTCCCAGTTGCCTAATTCTACATTTTTTTTAATTACATCATCCATTTTAATCCTGTCTTCAAACTTCTTAAAAAGCATGCGGTCAACTTTCATTCCTTCATAACCTATTTGCTGTTCTTTTAAAACAGCTAATGGATCAGGAATTACACTGGTGTATTTATCGATATCAACACCACCGCCACCCCCTTTTCCGTATTCCTTTGGTTTGGGAAGTTCAAGTTTTTCATCGTAATTAAATTTCTCTTCAAAGTATTCGCAATTAGCAAAAAAATCGAAAAGCTTAAAAACTTCTTTTTCGTGTTGAATGATTTCTACTTCACCCAAATCATTTTTATGCTTAAATTCAAATGTATTTTTTCGGGTTCCCCTGCCTTTAATCTGAACAAAATCAGCAGGACTGAAAATAGGCCGCATCATACACAAGTTAAGTATATCAGGACAATCATATCCAGTTGTCATCATACCTACTGTAACACAAATCCTGGTTTTATCAGATTTATATCCTTCTAACCAGGTAGTTCTTCCATTAAGCTTTTGATTAGAAAAATTAATAGTCATTTGTTGTGCATCAGTAACCTGAGAAGTAACCTGAACAGCAAAATCTGAATTGTATTTATTTGGAAATAATTGTTCAGCAAACTCATTAAGAATCTCTGTTAGTTTTCTGGCATGATTCTGACTTACAGCAAAAACAATTGTTTTGCCAATTTCATTTGTAATAGGATCGTGTAAGGCGTTCTCTAAAAAAGTTTTACAAAAAATACGGTTTGTTTTTTCAGAAAAGAATTTCTTTTCAAAATCACGAGAAATAAAAGTTTCCTTTTCTTCACCTT
>CAZBZX010000483.1:0-3263 GCA_964496465.1 uncultured Bacteroidales bacterium | reverse complement strand
GGTTAAATTATTATACAGGGTCAATAATTGAGGTAAAAGCCAATGATTTTGAAATTGGCAGTATTTGCGGAGGCGGAAGATACGATGATTTAACTGGTATTTTTGGACTACCAGATGTTTCAGGTGTTGGAATTTCATTTGGCGCCGATAGAATATATGATGTAATGGAAGGTTTAAATATTTTCCCTGAAGAAGCCACTGCAATTACACAAATTTTGTTTGTAAATTTTGGTGAAAAAGAAGAAAAATATTGTATGAACTTAATAAAAGATATTAGAAAAGCTGGTATTAGCTGTGAGCTTTATCCTGATTCAGCAAAAATGAAAAAACAAATGGCTTATGCCGATAAAAAAAACATCCCCTTTGTTGCGCTTATAGGTGAAAATGAAATATCAAAAAATATAATTACCCTGAAAGAAATGAAAAACGGAAATCAGAAGGGATTAACTTTTGAGGAGTTAATTAACATGTTAACTGAAAAGATATAATGAGAAAAAAACTGCTTAATATTTTAAAATATTTAGGATTCCTTAGCGTAGGAATTTTTTTATTTTGGCTTGTTTATAGAGATCTGGATGTTAAAACATTAAAAAAAGAACTGGTAACTATTAATTACTGGTGGATTATTTTATCTTTTTCTGTTGGGATTTTAAGTCATATTTCAAGGGCCATTCGTTGGAATATGTTAATAAAACCGCTTGGTTTTAAACCCAGGACCATTAACACTTTCTTATCTATTATGGTTATGTACCTTATCAATATGGCTTTACCCAGAGCTGGTGAAGTAGCACGTTGTAGTGTATTAACAAAATATGAAAAAGTACCTTTTACAAAATTAGCAGGTACTGTTGTAGTAGAAAGGACAACCGATTTCGTGGCATTATTATTTTTTGCATTTTTTATCATGCTTTCGCAGCTAAGTGTATTTAAAGATTTTTTATTATCAAATCCCGGGAGCCAGGACAAACTTTCAGCATTATTCTCTTCCAAAAATATAGGGTTAACGTTAACTTGTATTGTATTAGCTGTAATTGTGTTCTATTTTTCCAGAAAAGCTTTTAAAAAAACCAAACTTTATAATAAACTAACCGGATTTATTCAAAGCTTCATTGAAGGTTTAAAAGCCATATTTAAACTTGAAAACAAATGGTTTTATATTGGCCATACCTTGTTTATTTATTTTATCTGGTTTATTGCCTTATACTTAATCTTTTTTAGTTTTGAACCAACTTCTCACTTATCAATTTCTGCAGCTGCCGTGGCATTGGTAATGGGAGCTTTGGCAATGATAGCTCCAGTGCAGGCAGGAATAGGCCCATGGCATTTTATGGTAATTGAGACATTGTTTATTTATGGAATTGATAGGACAGATGGAAAAATATTTGCCTTAATTGCTCATGCAGCCAATAATCTAACCTTAATGATTGCCGGTGCAATAAGCTTAATAATATTGCCAATTATAAACAGAAAACAGTTACAACAGCCATTGTGATTTCTTTAAGAGATCATACGAATAAAACTAAAATTTATCTGCTTTTCAGCTGCTATCTCCTCCCCTCTAAACAAATACTCATAAAGTTTGTAAAATTTCATAAGGAGTAATTTAATATTCATATACAATTACAAAACAGAATATATTAATAAGATATTCAAATTATCGTTACATCATTTAGAAACAGTTTTGAATATATTCAACTTTTACAGGTAACCTTTCGCCTAATTATAGCATCAAGCCGATAATTACTCATAATCCATTATAGAAATTTAGATTGAATAGTTTATCTTCCGTTAGTTACATAAAGTATTTTTGCTATCTCCTTTTCATTATTCATAAATATCTCTGCTACATATAATCCTTCCTTATTGTAATTCTCCCTTGCATTCCAAGTAAATGTATAGGTACCTTTATTGTAATTTTGTTTTGATATATAATGTACCCTTTTCCCTTCGTTGTTGTAAATATTTATTTCTACAGTTGAGTTTACTACCAATGATATGGTGAAATTAACATACTCTGTAAATGGGTTAGGATAAACATTCTGTATTATATTACCGGTTATATTTTCTGTATATAGCTTCTTAATGCCATCGGTTTTAGGCTTCATAATCGGATCGGTAAAAACATAATCGCCACGCTCAGGTATAGCTCCATAAGGCATATATTGCAAGCCATGCTGGTGGCCTTTTACAATCCATAAATTTCCCAAATTGTCTGTCTCGATAAAATCTACAATCTGGTAACCCAGGTAAGAATTGGCCGGGTGAAAATACACCCATTCACCTGCTTTATTAAAGCTGGCAATACCAGCGCCAAAGGTTGATATCCATATCTTCCCATCAATATCAATGGCAATATCGGTTAAGTTTAAGGCAGGGATGCCTGAATTATCGTAATTTAATATGGTTGCACTTTCCGGGGTTATTTTTATTAAGCCTATGGCATCGCCTGCACCTGCAATACGTTGTTTTACATCTGCCCCGGCCCATATAGTATCTTTATCCAGCACAAAATGGGTAAACCTGCAGGTTTTATCTAAATTATATAATATCTCAAAGGTATCTCCATTAAATTTTAACAGTTTACAGCTTTTTTCCTGGTTAAAGGTTAAGGTGCTAATAATTATGTTATTATTACTGTCTATGGCAATTTTATCTATTTCCTGGCCACCAATGGCTAAAATTGATGTATCAAATCTTACAGTAGTGTCGTTATTTATCATTACCAGGGCCTCTGGCAGGGCAATCCAGTAATTAGCAGAGCTATCCCTTTTTATATAACCCGATTTTACCCTGTTATCCGCATTATACACATAGTTATAATTGGTTGAAACATGTTCTGTTATCATTTCATCCTTTGCCCATATCTCACGGGCAGTATCTTCATAAATCATGCTGAAATCATTGGTTAAGAAACTATCAAGATTATTCTTGCTTATATGTTCCCAATTAGTATGTTCATATATTGAAAGAACTACGCCCTCTTCAGGGTATGTGGCAATCCAGGCTTTATTATTATTATCAACAGCTATGTTTAATATAATATTAGTGCTTAAACCTTCCTGGTTAATGTTATAAGTTTTCCATGTATAATCTCCATCAAATTTTGATATTTTAGTAGTAGTGTAGTAACATAACCAAATATTATCTTCATCATCAATAGTAATATCATAAATATAGTCCCGGAGTATTGATGAATTACTTTTATTATATAATTCCCAGTTTTCCCCGTCATATTTTACAAGGCCGGTATCACTGGCAATCCA
>CAZBZX010000482.1:0-3281 GCA_964496465.1 uncultured Bacteroidales bacterium | reverse complement strand
ATCATAGTCATAATTATTTATATCTCCATAAAGCCAAAAACTTATTTCCATTAAAATAATTATTACTAAAAATGTTTTCATATCAATCACCCCTAATTCCCTTTCATTCTTCCTAATTTACAATCATCTTCTCCAAGGAAATCTATTAATGTTTGTTCATTCCTAACTTTCCAAATTCTCCCCCAGGTAGTAGAATGTATT
The DNA here is from genome assembly GCA_964496465.1 of uncultured Bacteroidales bacterium. Taxonomy (GTDB): domain Bacteria; phylum Bacteroidota; class Bacteroidia; order Bacteroidales; family CAYFUP01; genus CAZBZX01. Next base: position 3,080 of record CAZBZX010000482.1, on the reverse strand, counting down.
ATTAAAACCTTATCAACATCCGTTTTCTTCCCGTTACTATATTCAATTGACCGGACAATCCCTATATGTTTTGTAAAATGAACAACATCACCGGGAACAAGATATTGTAATTCTCCTGTTAACTCTCCTTTATTTTCAAATTGCGGTAAATAATCATTCTTTGCATCACCAACATTCCAATAATTATACACAACCCGTGGTAAATAATCCGTATTATACACCACATAATTATTCCCGTCATATGTCCGTGAACGGTATATAAATGAATCACACACAACACCCATATCGTGTTGTTCCTGCTCTGCTACTGTGTTTCTTAATCGCATATCTCTTATTCCGTTTATTACCGGATGTGTATATCCTATTCCGTCTATTATAGTGGTTAGCCTTTTCCGGTCCTCTTCACTTATCGGTTCCTTTGCTTCCTCAGGCACAAAATTCCGCAAGTAATACATACCATCCTTTTCTTTATACATGCTTTCCACAAAGGTTTTATCATTTTCATTATTTATATTTCCTAATATTTGGTTCTGGAATTCTACACTAGTGAATTTTCCGAATATTACCCAGTTTGTGTCACGTTGCATCAAATTATAAAACCCAACAGAAGGGACATATGAACTATTCTCATAATCTGCCCAGCTGCCTGGTGGATTTATTTTTCCTGCTGTTTCTAATGCAGTAATTTGTTCCCCCAATTTCCTCTGGTATTCCGGGCATTCATCACCGGTCCCATTATATCCAGGGTCTACAGGTCCGCCATACGAAACGCTGTTTGTAACAATCTGGCTGTCAATAGACCAATGAAACCAATTGCCGTTCTTTATATCAGTCCACCAATAGAAGTCTCCTTGTGGATGCCGCCATGGTTTTATTTCCATCTGTCCACCGAGGACATCAGACCCGGCATCCTGCCACTCATTATAATGCGGTAAATTAGAATCTGGTTGATTCCACGGATTCAGGTCATTCCAATCATTATCCCCTTCATCAATGTATAAATTCACCCGCCACAACAGCTTTTTGTCATACACCGCCACAAACTGTCCTTCTTCCGCGACCCCCGGTTTGCCGATATCCGAGGCAAGCCCGAATTGCAGGAGAAAGTCATCTCCCGGCCTTATTGTTCCATATGCTTTTACTCCGAATTTTTCTATATACTTATGATTCTCCGCGTCCGTAGTATCGACAAAACAGAGGGTTTTATCACCTATATACACAGTATTGTTTTCATCCGCATATGTTGCTTTTAAAGCTAATTTATACCCTTCTTTTCCCCTTCCTTCTGCTGTAAAATATGTTTCTTTATAAGAAACATTATATAATGTATCCATAGTGAGAGTCTCTGAAAATGGTTTAATAGAAAATGTTGCAAGTTCGATGGGTTCTCCTTCTTCAGGTAAAGCATAGAATACGAACCCGCTGCCTTTATTCGTTCGTACATTAGACTTTACACTGGCCTGGGCATCCAGGAGTACAAACGATGGGTCCTGCGGTGATAGAATCTTAATCTCATTCAATTCTGTTGGTATCATCGTCATCTCAATATTGTCTTTATTAATAAGTGTAATCTGTATCTCATCTATTTCAAGCATTTCCTCCGTATTGGGTATCCAGTGGGCGTCCCGGGTTCCCGTGGTGTATGCATCATCTGTTAAAAAAACATCTACTTCCAGCCTGTCGATGACCTGGTCCACGAGTTCCCATGTATCAATCGTACCGCCATCCGGGGTAACACCCGGTTTCATTTCCACTAATCGCCGTATGTGGTAGTCTTCCGGGTTTACGGTAAATCCTCCGAATATGCCGTCCGGGTTGCCCCATTTACCTATGCTTACCATCCGGAAACCACGCCTTACTGATAATACTACCACATCCTGCCAGTAATTTCTTATGTTTTCTCTTCGGCTTATTGGGGATTCTAAAGGTATTCAAACTACAGATGACACGGATTTAAACAGATTGTTTTTCTTGCGTCTTCGGCTTGTAATTCGTTATTGTTATTCTTTATAATCAATTCTTGTTTTTTAGTTTTTAGCTTAATTAAAACCTCTTTTAAAAAACATCCGTATCCTATCCGCGCCATCCGCGTCCCGGAACCTTCAGGTTCATCCGTTGTAAAACATCCGTATCTCATCTGCCCACATTCGTCTCTATCCGCACTACCCCTTTTCCATCCGTCTCTATCCGGAACCATCTTCCGTACCGGCGACATCTCTCACGGTAAATCTGTAGTTACTTCACTTTACCCCGCTCATATCAATCTCTACCCTTTTCCCCTGGTAATAAAACTCTATCTCACTTATCGCCGTATCATTATCTTTGCCGGATAAATACACATCCTTAATCTCAAATGTTATAGTGGAAAACCGTATCTCTTTGGCAAGCTTTTTCTTCTGCATTTTCATCTCATCCTTAAAATACAAGACCTGGGATGTGTTGCCATATGTTATCCGTATGCCTTTTACCCTGTTATTCGACTTCCACCACTTGGGGTCAAAGTACCCGGGAGCAACGGCAATCTCGTCCACAACGATGTCTTTGTTCAGCGTAAGGGTAATTGCTTCACCCGTACCGGGGCCTTTTACGCCTTCGAGCCAGCCGGTTTTCAGGTTGTTGTCAAAGGCTTTGGCAGGGGTGTAGAGGTTTTTGTAGTCGACGAAGGAGGAGGCAGTGAGGGAGAGGGCGGCAGGGGGAGTGGGGGTGTTGGGAGTTTCGGTGGTGTCAAATCGCCAGCGGTTTGCTGCTGATATTTTTTGGAATAAAATATAATTATTATCTTTTGCATATATAGAAGTCATTCCCCAAATATCACCATTAGACGTAATTTGAATACTACCTCCTAAGCCACCACAATAAAAACAATCTAAAATTTGTCCAAATTTATTTATAATAATATACACTGGCTCATCTTTTCCTTCTTTAGGTCGTCCAGCCAAGTAATAATTCACAGCATTATCATATCCAACAAATCTTGTTAACATAATATTTATAAATTTACTATTACTTTCATTTTCTAAATCACTAAAATACATTTTTATCATATCGATGTATTGTTGAAATATAATAATATCCCGTAC
>CAZBZX010000481.1:0-3301 GCA_964496465.1 uncultured Bacteroidales bacterium | reverse complement strand
ATAATTCTTTAAAAACAGGAATTGTCCCTCCAATTAGTGAAAAGACCATTCCCCCTGCAATAATTAAAATTAGTGTTGAGGCTAAAAACAATACCATATTCGTTACTTTTTCACTGGATGAAAAGTAGGATAGGAGTTTATTTTTAGCAGTTAGAAGCATTTATATGATTTTTTTGAAGAAGGATTTCTAAATCAATATCATTAGTCATTTCGAGCGAAGTCGAGAAATCTTGTTTGTAACTTGCAAGATGTTTCGACTACCTGCCCGTTCGTTCAGGCGGGCGCTCAACATGACTTCTTCATTATTAATGTAGAAGAATTTGTTAAATATTAATCCTTCAACAATTGTTTTCCTTCGTAAGAAATTGTTCTTAAAATGGCTTTTGCATTGGCCACAGTTTCTTCAGGAAGAGGGGAATAATTTACAGTTTTTGTTACTGACTGAGCTTCTTCACTTATTAGCCAGTCTAAAAATTTAACTGTTTCGTAAGCTTGTGCTTGTGATCTTCCGCCGTAAGCTTGTTCTCTATAAAGAATAATCCATGTAAAACCGCTAATAGGATAAGCATCAGCATCATCAGGATTAGTTAACATAACACGTGTATCTTCAGGAAGTTCGCCTTTTGCTGCTGCACTAATGCTTTCAACAGAAGGTTTAACATAGTTGCCAGCTTTGTTTTGCAATTCAGCCATAGGAATACTCTGTGCCAAAGCATATTCTGATCCAATATATCCAATAGCTCCTTTCGTTTGCTGAATTGCTCCGGCTACACCCGGATTTCCTTTAGAGCCAATACCAACAGGCCATTCCAATGCTTTTCCCCTGCCAACTTTTTCTTCCCAGGTGGTACTGATTTTACACATGTAATCACTGAATATTTGTGTTGTACCGCTGCCATCAGATCTATGCATTACGGTAATTTTCATATTAGGTAATTTAATACCAGGATTGTTGGCTTTTAATTTAGGGTCATTCCAATTCGTAGTTTCACCAATAAATATACTTGTTAATAATTCAGGAGTGAGTTTTAATCCCTCCACATTATCCAAATTATAGGCTATTACAACTGCTCCCATACAAGTTGGTATGTGTACCACTTTGTAAGGCATTTCAGCTAATTTTTCGTCATTTAAAAAAGCATCGGTAGCGCCAAAATCAACTACTTTATCTTTTAAACTTCTAATTCCTCCACCTGAACCAATTCCTCCATAAGTAAGAAGAACTCCAGTTTCATTGGTGTAATTTTTAAAAACCTGGTTGTAAAAAGGCATAGGAAATGTTGCCCCGGCAGCTGTTAAAGATACTTTTTTACCTTCATCGCCTTTTTGGCCTGTGTTTGTACATGCTGCAATTAATGCAACTGAAAGTACTAATACTAAAATTTTTTTCATTTTTTTCATTTTTTTCATTTTTTATTTGATGTTATAATCATAAAGAGAATATATTACAAGCTTATTACATTTTTATTACACCTATGTAACAAGCTTAAAACTTCAATTCTACATTAATATAGAAACCAGATACTGATTTCGCTCCACTTTTTGATGGCAACCACCCCTGGTAATTTGGAGCAATTTTCACCCCTTTTACCGGAGATAATTCAACGCCCGCAATAATTACATGGCCATCTTTTTTAATATTCCATGCATCATCAGCGCCGCTTAATGTTACCGAAGATAAATTATCGAATCGTGCAAATCCCTGGATTTTTTCAGTTGCCTGATATGATCCATATATTGATAAACCTGAAAAATCATACCCGTCTTTCATTTTATTATTGCTTTGAACGTTGTATTCAACTCCTGCATTTATTTTTTCAGTTTCATACCCAACGAAGGTTGCTATAGTCGATTGTACATTATCTTTTCCCATCATATCATAATAAACCCTTACAACTAAACCTTCAATTGGCTTTCCTGTTATACCAATACCATATTTAAAAATACTGTCGGCCTGAAGGGTTTTGTAACCTTCTCCATTCATTATAGTGATATCTGCGCTAAGCATATCAATAAATTTATAGGATACACTTATACCTATATCAGCACTTGACCCAAATTTATTTTCATCCATAAACGATTTAAACAAATAACGGTGCCCCCAAATGCCTTCCTGAGTTTTAAATTGTTTTAGACCAATCAATCCAAAGTCTACAGAAAGTTTATCCTTTTTGTAAGTAAGAGAAGCAGCTTTAAGATAAGCCGTTAGTTGTAAACTGGTTTCTCCTTCTAAAGAATCACCAATTGATACTTCAGGAGCTCCCACATCAATATTCAATTTTCCTGAAAAGTTTTCACTGAATTTATAACCATAACCTAAATATGCACGGGTTACGTCAAATGCATAATTGGTTTTACCATCATAGCTTGTTATATGTGCATTGCTATAAACCGTTACAAATGGTTTTCCTGATGGTTCGAATTCCTTAGTTTGTTCATTTTCCTGAGCATACATAGAAATTGCTGAAATAATTGTTACAAAAATTGTTAGAGTTAATTTATTCATTTTTAGTTAGTTTGAAATTATGATACAATATTAAATTTTAATTATTTCATGAAGATTTCAATTTTATTACGAAAATGTTACATTTAAATTAGTGGTTTTAAATCGAAAAGCAACCTATTTTCTTATTATTGTTTTCATACGTATAAAATTTAATTTTCAATTGTCGTATGGAACTCTCGATGAATTTTATTTATGCTTTTTTGTGAATTTGGCATAAAAAAATTCATGTTCGTTTCATGATGTATCGATTTACAAATGGTCTATTGCAATAATCATATTCTATTTTTATAATTAAAACATTACTATTATATTTATTCCCAAATAACAAGCAATAAGGCAATTATTTAAATCTAAATTAATTAACCGACTATGACTGAGTTGAACATTGAATTACTCATGAAAAGGATATAAATAAAGCTAACACTCGATCAGGTCACTATTAATACCTATATGAAAACTACACTCTTCTTATTTTTTGTATTTATTACAAGCAATATATTCACGCAAACCGTTATTGAAAAAAGTGACACCATTTTCTCAGATGAAACGTGGAGTATTGATACAATTAAAGTGACCGGGGATATTACAATAAATAATGGTATAACATTGACAATTAATCCTGGAGTTTATGTGGAGTTTCAAGGGCATTACAGAATTAATGTAAATGGCAGATTGCTTGCTGAAGGTAATTATGATAATTTTATTGAGTTTACTACTATGGATACAATTTTAGGAGAAACATCAGGAGGATGGGGAGGCATAATTTTTAATTATATGTCATCATATAATGATACT
>CAZBZX010000480.1:0-3320 GCA_964496465.1 uncultured Bacteroidales bacterium | reverse complement strand
CTTTTTTTTATTGAATTATCATTTTCAGCAAATGGTATTCATTATCTGTATTTAATCTCATAAAATAAATCCCTCTGGCAATTTTAGGCATTGTTATTTCAGTATTATATCCAGTTGAAATAAATCCAATATTTTCTGTGTAAACTTTTTTTCCTGAAGCATTAAATACAACTACTATTAAATCAGATGAACTAGTTCCCGTATAAGTTAATGTGAAACTACCATTATTTGGATTTGGAAAAATAGAAAATGATTTACCTTCTGATAATTTGTTTTCGTCAATTCCCAATGGTTCATCATAACGAGTTACTTCACCTTCCTTAATTTCAATATAAAAATACACATCTTTTCCACCACCACTTCCATCCACTTGTATCCAATATGTATTTCCTTCAGTAAAATCACTTCTTAAATCAATAGCTGCGGAATATAGGTTAAAATAGTCTTCATCAGAGTTATCATCGTCAAAATAATCATCATTAGCAGCAATTCCAACCTCACTCCAGCTTGCCCCAACTAATGCACTACAATTCGATGCTTTATAAATTGCAATTTGAGGATCGCAGATATATGGATATGCAGCATTTATTAATTGAAATGAAGCGTCACCACTAGCGGTACCTGAAAATTTAAACCATACTGAATTTTCAAGAGAGCTTTTTCCAGGAGCAGTATATTGATATTCATCGCACCAGCTATTTTGGGTATTGCAATCGTTAAATGGCGGATGTGGCTCGTCAATTTCAATAGTTGCAAATCTATTTGTGTAAGGGCCATTAATACCTAATGATAATTCAATAGCATCGCAAATATCATCCCATTTATTTTCCCTTCCATAAACTTTAACTAAAGCTTGATCAGTGCAGCTACCTTGTGTTCCTGTAACAGTATATTCAACCGAATCATAAGTTGCTGTTGTAATTACTTCAGATCCGGTTGTTTGATTTAATCCTGTTCCAGGAGACCATGAATAGGTGTCAGCACCAAAAGCTGATAAAGTGAATGTTTCATCTTTTCCAACATTAATATACCGATACGGGATTTCAACATTTATATCTTCAGTTACCATAATAAAATCGTTTCGTGTTACTGTATTATTAGCATTTGTACCGGATACAGTTAATGAAACTGTTTTTAATCCGGCAGACGAATAAGTAACTTCATGAGGTCCAACAGTTGATGCTGTTTGAGGTGTAGCTCCTGTTCCAAAGTCCCAGGTATAAGATGATATTGTTCCATCAGAGTTATCAGTATAGGTTACAGTTGCTCCTATACAAATTTTTTCTTTATCGGCCACAAATGATGCTTGAGGATCATTTGCGTCAACTGTATAGGCTCTAATACATAAATCATAGTCTAAATTTTCTATACCTAAACCTACTGCTGTCCAGTCACTACCATCAGGACTTACCCAGCATAAATTACTTTCAATTATAGTTAAGGCATATTCAGGTACTTCAACTTCAATAGGTATTACATCACCACGATAAGGACAACTATAATTTATTTTTACATAAAAATCATCTTCAACAATTGCTGATACATCAAATGTATAGTAGCCATAGTGTGGACATCTGATTCCAGTTTCTGAATAACGGAGATCTGAAAGCGTATTTCCATTTTTAGTATCATAAATTTCAATATCTATGGTAACTGCTTGGGCAACTATCCAGGTTCCAATTTTTTTTACATATTCCTTACCACTTGCGTTAAATTTTATAAGTCCATATCCTCCTGTTTCAGTTCCAGAAACTGTCCAAATTGCTCCTAATCTATCATAAAAATAAATATTGTCATATTCATCTGGTTCTTCATATGACGGCCAGCAAGCAGAAGTAATGCCAATCATATGATCATCAAAAGAAACATAAGCATATCCATTATTACCCCAATCATCACCCCAGCTATTTTTAATTATCCAGGCTCCTGTATGAGTTCCTTCAGGAGAGTCGATTCCTCCTGTAACAATTTTATTATCATCCCAACCAACAATTAATATAGCATGATCAGCGTAATCATCTCCACCATAATAATATGTATAATCTGATGAATTGTAATATTTTTCATATTCGCCCATGTTAATAGCAGCTGCAATACCACCATATTCAAGAATAGCTTTCTTTATATTTTTTTCATTATATAACATAATTCTAGCTTCAGTAATTAATGCTTCAGATGTGCCAACATTACAAACTGCTGATGGTACATTTGGCTTGTATGGATCGAAACTCTCTAAAACAGGCCCTCTCCCCGAAAGAAGATAAGCTGTTGCCATTTCAAAAGTACCCCCTTCATTCTTTTTAGATTGAAACCCGTGACAGTTGGCCATATTTTCTTCAGATAAATCAAATGTAGTTCCTTTACCTCTCTTAATCCAATTACTTTCAATGGCTGCTATGGCTCCAAATGTCCAACAGGCACCTTGTGGTCCCTGATCCTTTACACTAGTTGATAAGTTATGATCTCTAATATCGTAAGATGCTGGTAAAACCGAAGCTGCTTTTAATTTATTCGTATTCTCTTCAATATTTATATAATCAGGGGCTTCGGTATAGTATAAAGGTGAAGGAAAAAATCCCAAACCGTGTCCGTCTTTTGTAACAGGATTGATATCTCCAGCTTTAACTTTTTTAATATACTTTAAAAATTCAGGATTTATGGTTCCTTTTTTAGGTGTATTTTTTGAATACAATTGAATTGATATAATTGCAATTCCAACTATTAAACTAATCGCTCTAATCTGTCTCATATATTTATTTTTAATTTTAATGCAAGTTACTAAAAATTTCGCTCAGAATTATATATTAAAATTTAACCAAATTTAATATTACAATCATTCAGTTTATATAAAGTTAATTTATTTTCTAATTGTTTTAAAATATATATTTTATAAAATTGAAATAAAACAAAGTTTTATTTTGGATTTTATTAATTTGATAATGAGTTTATAATTAGTGATTAACAGAATAACAATTTAAAGATAAAAATGTTAGATAAGTTTTTGTTTTATTCAATAACGATTTTAAGGAGTTGATTTTCAGAAGCAGAATAGAGTCTAATAATGTAAATTCCACTTTTTAATTGTGGAACTGAAATTTCTGTTTTAAAATTTGTAATTGCTATACCTAATTCTTTTGTATATAACTTTTCGCCAACAATATTGAAAAGATCCATTGTATAATTTGATGCCTTATTACCATTATATTTAATTGTAAAATTTCCGTTTGAAGGGTTTGGATAAATCGTAAACAGCTCATTTTTAACAAATAAGGTATTCTTAATTCCTAAAGGTTCATCATATTTAATATGTTCTGTTTCTA
>CAZBZX010000479.1:0-3336 GCA_964496465.1 uncultured Bacteroidales bacterium | reverse complement strand
TTACTGGAGTTGCACCAATTCTTTTTCCGGTGGCTAAAGCAACTCCAGTAAAACCAAGTGCTTTAAAGAAATTTCGTCTGTTTATACTCATAATAAATTTATTTGGTGGTTAATCAATTTTGTTAAAAATATTGTTTACTATTTAGCATTATTTATAAAATTAGTCTGGAAGTCCTCCCAAACTTCAGGTCCGAAATCTTCTAATAGCCCCTCTTTTAAAGTTCCGCCATCCTGAAATACTAAAGAATTTTCTATTTCATTAGGTTTAAGTGTATTTACAAGAAAATCTTTTAATCTGGTAAACTCGTCTTTTAACCAATTCTTATATTTTTCAGCCATGAGCAACAACTGAATTTCTTTTATCCAGTTGGTTGGCTCAACGGCATATATCCAACCTTCATCATAAGGAGAATTATTAATCTTTATTGATTTTGCTGTAAGCGTCTCATTCCTGTCAACAATAATGCCTGAAATTGGTGAATTAATATAAAGGTGTTTCCCATCCTGCACAATAGTAAATATTGGCATTCCTTTTTCAATTTTTTTACCTTTATCCTTCATTCTTACCTGAGTAATTGATCCAGTAACATGCTGAAGAAAGTCAGCTACGCCAATTTTTACTTTACCATCTTTGTCCATAAAAGCCCAGGTATTCGATTTATCATAAAATAAACCTTTAGGAATTAAAACATTATTTTCACCAAATTCTGGTGTTCCAATAGAATCTACATCAATAACCATTGTTTTATTGCGCTTGAAATATCTAATAGTTAAATCAATCAATACCAATGCAATAACAACTGTAAGGATTGCAAATAAAATCATTTTTGGGAATAAAGGAGCGCTTTCTGCCTTAGCAATATAATTTCTATCTTCTTCTAAACTATATAAATTTGAATGTCTCTCATTTAAAGTGAGCTCACTAAAACCAGCAGTATTTAAATATTGCTGACCATTCGTATTTACCCATTTTAAAAAAGTAGTTTCGTTATTATTTAAGGCTTCTATATTATAAAGTGCATAAACATTTGAATATAATTTTTTTGGGTATTTGCCTATCCATACACCACGCATAAATGAACTTAGATTAGTGTATATTTCTTCCATATAATCTAACTTTGCATTCCCGTTTTTATCAATGGGAAGAATAAGAATATTATTAACAATACTATTTTTATTTATATTGGTTATATCAACAATATTGCAAAATCCAAGCGCCTTTGGATCATTCTGAATTGATAATATTAATTCATAAATATCATTTCTTTTAACACCATTAATTTCTTCTACATTTAAGAATTCTTTTAAAGCAGAATTAATTAATTCATCATCAGTAGTGTAAAAATTTAAGGGTAAAGATTGCACATTATCTAATAAAGTGTTCCAATTCATGTTTCCAGGATTTTTAACAAGTTCAGCAAATTCAGCAGGTGAAATGCCTTGTTTATTTATTTCTTCAAGCAGCGGATTTTTAGAATTTATTATTGGTACAATAACATTTCGCCCAATTATCATCTTCCCCATGTTATTATCTTGGCTAACAGTATTATCAATAGTTGAAATTAGATATATATTGTTACTTTTTACATTTAAATCTTTAACATTATTATTTGTATAATCAGAAATATTAATTTGCACGTCAGGATTTAATATTTTGTATTCATTTATCCAATTTGCGGTGAGATTTTTTAAATCTGGAGTGTTAACAATATTAATTGAATTATTCAACACATCATGGTTTTCTTTTACCGCATCATTGCCTGATAAATTAACATTAGTTGCGATAAAAATACTGATTAGCATTAAAACTGGAGTTTTCATTTCTATTCTATTTAAATTTGTAATTTTCCTTTTCATTCCGAATTCAGAACACAATTATACAATGATAATGCCATTATAATTTAAACAGCTGATATATAGCTTTTTAAATACAAAATAGAATGTCTTTTTAAAATACACGGAGTGGTGATAATTTCAACACCACTAAAAGATTAATGTCTTTAACTATTATTTTTACTGGAGTTTTAGGAATTGTATATTATTTATACATATGTTGAATAATACAACAATAGAATTTGCATCCTTTACTAGGCTTTAATTTGAAGAAGCTATTTATAAAATCAATAGCGAATTTCTAATAAAAAAACCTGGACCTATGGCCCAGGTGAATTTTGAGTATTAAAAAGAAGAAATAAAGTTAATAGAATGTCTTTTTATTTCTTAATAAATTTTAAAATTGAAGTCTCATTACCTTGAGTCAATGTTATGATATACAATCCACTACGAAGATTTGAGACATCAATTACATCCTTTACATTTAAATATTTCGAAACATTCATACCAGTAATATTATATATTAACACCTCATTGGATGAAAATTGATCCGGAATATTTATTTTGATATAATCTGAACATGGATTAGGAAAAACATGAAACGAATTTTTCAATGAATTATCTATAATGGTTGAAACTAAATTTATTTTTACATAGCTATACGAAAAACAATCCTCACAATTATCACCAAATACTAATGTGTCATTTGAATTTGAAAGAATAACAAGAAGTTCTGAAGAAATTCCTTCTAAGTTCTCGAAGTTCCATATTTTCCCATATATCGAATTTGAATAAGAAATCCTTACATTTCCTTCATAAAGGACTGAATCATTCTTATAAACGGCATAAAAAATACTGTCATCCGTACCTGCTATTTTATCAATTATTATCGTATTTGTAAAACCAATACTACCAGGAGTTATACATTGAGTACCAGATATTCCTCCGCATGTGCTTATCCAATCCCATTCACCAATTATCGTATTAATAATTGAATCGGCATTTACAATTATTGTAGAATCTGTATTTCCAACCCGGGTAAATTCATGCATAAAGCAATCCACGCATTCATCAACTAAAATTAATGAATTATCAATAGTACTTAAAAGGTATAAATAATTGTCTGTAAATGCATCAATAAATCCAATACCCCATTCATATGGACTATCAGACTCAAAATGCTTAATCATTGTAATACCTTGCTCCATAAGATTCCCTTCCTGGAAATATTGATACTTCAAACTATCTTCGCAATTTTCTATCCTTTTAAACACAATAGTCTTCGGAACGCTGTTACTATCCGGCGTGTAACAGGTATGTCCTGAAATACCTCCACAAGAGCTTACCCACGACCATGTACCATTTAAATAATTAAGTATTGATTCTTTGCTGATATCATTTTCGGCTAATAGTAAACCAGTAAATAAGGTTATGAAAATTGTTAAAACATATACTTTTTTCATCTGTTTATATTTTTATTGTTTAGTACATAATTTATTCACT
>CAZBZX010000478.1:0-3346 GCA_964496465.1 uncultured Bacteroidales bacterium | reverse complement strand
GAAAATTATTGAAAATTTGGAAAGAAAATACCTGGTTTTATGAAGGAGATAACTATTTTAAGTGGTAAAGGGGGCACCGGGAAGACGACAATTGCTTCAGCTATTGCATCAGTTGCGAAAAATGCTGTTTTTTGCGATAATGATGTAGACGCCGCTGATTTTCATCTTATTTTAAAACCTGAGATATTGGAAGAATATACATTTATAGGCGGCTGGCAGGCAGGTATTGATAATGAAAAATGCACAAATTGCGGATTGTGCAAAAAGCATTGCCGTTTTAATGCTATACATTATAAAGAGGAGGGTGGTTTGTATATAAATCCATTTCAATGTGAAGGTTGCCGGTTATGTGAAAGGGTATGTCCACAAAATGCAATTACATCAAAGCAAAGCAATAATAATTATTGGTATGTCTCAGACACACGGTTTGGAAAATTTGTTCACGCTTTAATGGGGCCGGGAGAAGAAAATTCAGGTAAGCTTGTAACTCAAGTTCGCAATCGGGCTAAAAAAATTGCTGAAGAAATAAAAGCTGATTATGTAATCAATGATGGCCCCCCCGGAATTGGGTGTGCCGCAATTTCATCCATTACAGGTACTGATGCAATTTTATTAGTAATTGAGCCAACAAAATCAGGTTTGCACGATATTAAAAGATTAATTGAATTAATTGAAGAATTTGGAATATCTGTTTACTCAATTATTAATAAATACGATATAAATAATGAAATCTGTAGCCAAATCGAAAAGTTTTTAGAAACTAAAAATATAGCTGTGCTATCAAAAATACCTTTCGATAAGAGTTTTGTTGAAGCTATGGTGCAAGAAAAATCAATAGTTGAATTCAATCCAGAATCTGAAATATCTGAAACAATCAGGACAATTTGGGAAAAAATAATTAATTAATCTATGGTTGAGCCAATTATTGCATACGGTCATAATGTACTTAGAAAATCCTGTGTTAACGCATCTGATTCTTCAAAAGAATTAAATGATTTAATTATTAATTTATGGCAAACGCTTGAAAAATCAGGAGGTGTTGGTTTGGCCTCCCCTCAAATTAATGAAGAAGTAAATGTTTTTGTTGTTAATTCAAAATTAATGTATGATAACTTAACTAATAAAGAAAGGGAGGAATCATTTTCAGGAGACAAAGGAATTGAAGAAACTTTTATAAATACAAAAATTATTGAAAAATCTGAAGAAAAGTGGAGCGATTACGAAGGTTGTTTGAGTATTCCAGGTATAGTTGAACAAGTTAACAGGCCGTGGGAAATTATTGTTGAATACCTGGACAGGGATTTTAATGCTAAAAAAGTTCAGTATTCCGGATATACAGCAAAAGTTATTCAACATGAATATGATCATATAAATGGAATCCTGTTTATTGATCACTTATCTGGATTAAGCAAAAAAATATTGACTAATAAGCTTAAAAATATTATACATGGAAAAGTAGAAGTTGATTACCCAATAAATTTTTTTAAAAAAATATAAAATGCTTAAACATATTGCATTACAAGTTGACGAAAATGATATTCAGGATTTTTATATTCAAATTCTTTGTGGTAATATTACTCATCAATTTAATTTAAATGCAAAATTGGCTGGTCAACTATTTAATATATCACAAGAGATAAATGTGCAATATTTAATATTGGATCAAATTCAATTTGAATTATTTGTTTATTCTACTGAAATGGCAAACTCATTTAATCATATATGTTTAGAATTGGAAAATGCTAAGGAAATTTTCGAGCAGGCTATTGTAAAAAATTATTGGACATTTCTTCGAAAGACTAATAATACAGAAACATATTTTATAAAAGATACAAACAATAATATGTTTGAAATAAAAAACAAATTGTAAAATATGACTAAATATTTATCAGGAATAATTATTTTATTGATGATTATTTTTGCACTGTATTTTTGTAAAAAAGAAAAGGATTTAATTGATCCTATTCAAATTCAATATAGCCTAAAGCATGTAAGTAAATATGGAGGAAACGATGGTGCTATTGATTTAACTGTTTCAGGAGGGATAAATCCATATTTATTTCAATGGTCAACTAATGATACAACTGAAGATATTGACAATCTTGAAGCGGGAAAATATTTTGTAATTGTAATTGATAGCAGAAATATTTCAAGATCAGACACATTTATTATAACACAACCAAATCCTGATTCATTAACTGTACATATAATAGGACAGAATGTAACTGAATATGCTGGAAATGACGGAATAGCCGCAGCAGTTGTTTCGGGAGGGGCAGAGCCATATCAATACAATTGGTCAAATGGATCTGAAAGTAAAGAAATAACAGGCTTGGTTTCAGGAATGTATTATGTTACAATAATTGACGCTCTGGAAAGCCAGGTAAGTGATAGTGTTTTTATATCGCAACCGGGGAAATATGATATAGTGATAAAATTTCAGATTGCCCCACCATCAGAAACAGGAGCAAATGATGGAAGTATAATTGCTTCAATTATTGGTGGTTATCCACCGTACTCCATTTTATGGTCAAATGGATCAACAAATGAAGAAATTGAAAACCTGGAAGCTGGGGAATATATTTTAACAGTAACAGATAGTGAATTTCAAATAAAGGTTGAAACTTTTATATTATCTGATTCTTTAATTGATATTGACGGAAATGCATATGCAATTAAAATTATAGGAGATCAAACCTGGATGAAATCAAATCTTTCTGTTACCCATAATTTTGAAGGAAACTCAATTACCAGCTATACTTATAATAATGATATAAGTAATGTAAAACAATATGGAAGGTTATATACCTGGGATGACGCGATGAATGGCAGTATTGATGAAGAATCACAGGGGATTTGTCCGTGTGGATGGCATATTCCTAGTGATGAAGAATTTAAGGAATTAGAGATTTTTTTAGGTATGACTCAAGATGAAGCTGATATAGAAAATGAATGGAGAGGACAAGATGTTGGAACCAGTCTTAAAAACGGAGGTAATTCAGGGTATGATGCCCAATTGTCAGGTAGAAGAAGTTCTTCTGGCCAATTTAGCCTGTTAGGAAGTTTTGAGTATGCTTGGACATCAACGGAATATGGCGATAATGCCTGGAGAAGGTGCCTGGATGTAAATTCTAATGAAGTAGGGAGGTGGAATACTTTTCCTAAAACTTATGCTTTTTCGGTAAGATGCATAAAAGATAAATAAGATTTAGATAATATTATATAATGAAAAAAATAGTTTTTTTGTTTTTCGTAATATATATTTCACTTTTTTCTTGTATCAAAGATGAAGAAACAGAAGGTGATCCTTCTCAAAAGTTTGAATTTAAATCATTAATTGCAGAGA
>CAZBZX010000477.1:0-3363 GCA_964496465.1 uncultured Bacteroidales bacterium | reverse complement strand
ATTATTATTATCAAATTATATCAATATATCTTCATCCCAGCCTAATTTAATTAATTCAATTTTTTCAGGATCTGCAGTTCCTAATCCATGTCTTGTGTCAGCAAGAAAAATATGTTTAACTGGCGGATTAATGGGTCTGTCTTCATTAAAATATTCTTTACGTTTTGCTTGTAAAATGCGCACTCCAACCGAATCAACTGCAACCGGATCGAATCCAACTAATAAACCTTTATATTTCCATGTATAGCTTTTATTATAGTGATGAGGCCCAACGCCATGAAACAAAGGAGTTAACATAACTAACACATTCAATCTGGTCTTTCCTTTTACTTCAGGCAATTCCCATAATTTTGCAAGATCTGCACATGTATCGTCATGATAAGATGAAGGTTTTGGTGAAAACATAATATAATTTTTGATGAGTGAACCAACACCTGACCAATTATGTGTTCGCATTGGTCTTGTATTAATTAATGCAGTAGAGTTTTTAAACACATTGTCATTAAGAACATTCCGGTCAGCAATACTTACATTATTTTTGTTAACACCTGCATCAATTACTCTTTTTTGAATTGCCTCCTCTAATTCAATTGGAGTTCTTAATCTCCATTCATTTGTTTTTATACCTACAATATCTTCTGGTTTTACAATATCTTTCCATGCATCTTTAACATTATTTTTACCAGTTAACTGCATCACCGCGTCATCCAGCATTTTTTGAATAATATTTGAATTAATTTCATCCATATCATTCATCACATCTTTGTTTCGTATTAAAACAACTTTAGTCTTTTCAAAACCAGACTGGCCAAATGATTTAATTGGTAAATTAAAATATAAAGCTCCTGCAATAGATGCAAAAGCTGTATCTTTTAACAACTTTCTTCTTGATATTTTTTTTGCTGCCATTTCAGTTTTAATTAAGGTTAATTTTTTTAATTACTTGTTTTGAAAGTTCTTCAATACATTCTTTATTTTTTGCTTTGAAAATAGAAAATACATAGTTCTTATAGAATTGACATGACATCCATTTGTCATTTTCAAGTTTAATGATGGGCTCATCAACAAATTCATCTAAAAAAGTAACCATAAATTTGTTTTGTACTTCTTCAGCTTTAGTGTTCGAATTATATCGAATTAGTAAAAATGTACAACTATTTTTATCAGATTCATAGTTTGCTAATACAGCATCGCAAGTACTATCAATATTAAAAATATTGTCACCCGAAATGTAATAATAGGTATTTTGCCAGGCATGATGATAGAAATATATTTCACTGTTTTTAACTTTTCCTTTGTCTGGAACAAAGGATAAAATCTCAGGAATTGGCCCGGTTTCCTTTATGTTTTCATCAATTATTTTAGCAATTTCTAATATGGTATTTTTTGATTCAGCTGTTTCTGATCCTGCCATTATTGAAATGAAATATTCCCCTTTCCAGATAATTAGTGAACCCTCAATATATTGGGAGCCCTGGCCAAACTGGAAATCATTTTTTTCGCTGCTTAAACTAAATACACCAAATGCATTTTTAGATTCAACCATATCAAATATTTCAATACGGAGTTCAGGTTGGTTTTTATTTTTATATATATAACACATTGCATCTTTAAAGTTATATGAAATGTAAAGTTCAGCCCCTCCATCAATATAATGATAAAGATCGTCATGAGTATCAATTTTATTTTCATTTACCTGTTTCCAACCATTTATTTTTTTTGGCATAAAATTATAAGAAGTCATACTCATAGTAGATGTAAAAACAAAGAGAAATATTAATTGTATGTATAACAGGATGTTAAATTTCATTAATTCCTATTAATTAAAATTATTTTGGTTGCCAGAAACACACTTTTGGTGAGGTAATGGCATCATTTTGCTTTAGAATTTTCATTGATTGTAATACTGTATCAACTGCCTCCATTAATATTATTTTTAAGTTTTATTTACTAAAATACATATTATATTTTAAATGATTATCTTGTAATTTGAAATATCAATTCTAAATTATTTGGAGTATGCAAAAAGTTGCGATAAAATTCAATGAAATGGCTGTGGAGGCTACTATATATGATACTTTGACAGGTATTAAAATTATTGAAGCTCTTCCATTAACGGGTAATGCAAATGTATGGGGAAAGGAAATTTATTTTTCAATTGATGTTGAGGTTGAACAAGAAGCAAATGCACGTGAAGAGTTAGAAATTGGTGATTTGGGATTTTGGCCAGTTGGAAATGCATTTTGCATCTTTTTTGGCCCTACACCTGTAAGTAGAAATGGAAATCCAAGAGCTTACAGTCCGGTAAATATATTTGGAAAAATAGAAAGCAATGTTGCAATGCATGAAAAAGTTATGCAAGGAGATAAAATAACAATTGAACTATTATAATATACTGCTTTGATTATTAGTGCCAGCCGCCGAACTGATATACCTGCCTTTTATGGTAAATGGTTTATAAACAGGCTAAAAGCAGGTGAAGTTGAAGTTAGAAACCCGTTTAATTATAATCAGATAAGTAAATATTTACTTACTCCTGAAAATGTTGAATGTATTGTTTTTTGGACGAAAAATCCAGATAACTTTTTTCAATACCTAAATCAAATTGATGAATTAAATATTAACTATTATTTTTTATTTTCACTAAACCCTTATGGTGTTGATTATGAGGCAAATCTACCTGATAAAAGTGATCTAGTAAGAATTTTCGGGAAGTTAAGTTCCCTAATTGGTCCTGAAAGAGTTATTTGGCGATACGATCCAATAATAATAGATAACAATTATTCACCAAGTTACCATATTGAAAATTTTGAAAAGTTATGTAGTCAAATGAGTGGATATACTTCATTGTGCATAACGAGTTTTATCACCATGTATAACAAATGCAAAAGAAATTTAATAAACCATAAGATAATAGATTTAGACTATAATCCACAAGCTGAATTATTAAAAAAATTGCAAAGTAGTGCTAAGAAATATAATATCGAACTTACAATTTGTACCAGCGAAAATAGTTTTGAAGAAATAGGAGTGAGGCATGCAAAATGTATAGATGATAACTTAATTCAACAGATTACGGGAAAAGCAATTAAGTTTAATAAGGATAAAAACCAGCGACCAAATTGCAATTGCATAAAAAGCGTTGATATTGGAGCTTATAATACTTGTTTTCATAAATGTAAGTATTGTTATGCAAATAATAGTTTTTCAACTGTTGATAAAAATGTAAAGTTGCATAATCCCAACTCAACTATGATTATTGGTTAAAAAGAATTTATGAAATTATTATTAGTAAATAACGTGAACTTGATATAAGATAAAATGACCTTTGCCTTTAAAATCATTGCAAAATCAATAGCCCTG
>CAZBZX010000476.1:0-3377 GCA_964496465.1 uncultured Bacteroidales bacterium | reverse complement strand
ATGACACAGGAAATTACTGTAGGAGACCAAACTGTAATTAACATCACCTTATTGGCTGATGTAAAAAGTATGGAAGAAGTTATAGTTGTCGGTTATGGCACTATGAGAAAAAGCGATTTAACTGGATCAATTGTATCCTTAAGAGACGAAGATTTAACCGAAGTAAAAACAGGAAATGTTCTCTCTGCTTTACAGGGAAAAATTTCCGGGGTTGATATTTCATTTAAAAAGGGTGATGGCGGGAGGTCTGGTGCCGATGTTGAAATCAGAGTCAGGGGAGAAAGATCTTTAGTTGCAACGAACAAACCTCTCATTATAGTTGATGGAATTCCTTATGGGGATAACATTGACATAAATCCAAATGATATTGAATCAATTGAAGTATTAAAAGATGCTTCTTCAACTGCTATTTATGGTTCTCGAGGTGCCAATGGGGTAATCTTAATTACGACTAAAAAAGGAATTAAAGGAGAGTCAAAAGTTTATTTTAATACGTATTATGGTATTGCACAACCATATCAGAGAGTACCAACTTTTGACAGAGAAAGTTATATACAGGCAAGCATTGATGCCAATAAAGATATATATAACTGGGATGTTGAACCTACCGAATTTAATGTGTTTCCAGGAGATGAATTAAAAGGGTATGAAGATGGAACCTATACAGATTGGCAGGATATTGTAACACGAAATGGAGTGCGCCAGGATTATCATCTTGGTGTTATGGGGGGATCAGAAAAATTAACTTATAATACATCCTTGAATTATTATAATGAAAAGGGCGTTGTGATTTCCGACGAATTCGATAGGTATACCTTTAAATTAAACTTAGACGGACAAGTTTCAGATCGTTTAAAAATTGGTGGTTCTACTATTCTGTCTCACAGGCAGCGAGATGGCAGAGGACCAAGATTTACAGATGCGGTAAAACAATCGCCTATTGTTCCGTGTTATGATAGCCTTGGTAATTATATATACCAGCCAAATTTTGCAAATCCAAGAAAAAATCCTCTTGCTTATACATACGATGAAGTACAAAAAACAACTTCAAGAATTTTATCGAATGTTTATGCAGAACTTGAAATTGCGAATGGATTAAGTTTAAGGTCTATTGCTGGCGTTGAATTAAAATTTGAACGTGAAGGTTATATGTATCCTAAAAAAGTGCCAACTGAAGGTTTTACTGAATCAAGTGTTGATTTAAACAACGATTATAAATACGTTGTTACCAATTTGCTTAATTATACGAAAGGTTTTGGAAATCAAAATATGGCTGTAACAATTGGCCAGGAAGCACAATACGATCGTTATGAAGAATATTATATGTATGGAAGAGACCAACTATTTGAAAGAAGCTTATTTTACAACCTAAGTACCAATGATGCACCTCAAACTAAAAGTGATTTGGAAGAAAAAGGACTGGTTTCCTTCTTTGGTAGGGTTAATTATAATATAAATGATAAATATTTGATTAATGTATCCGGAAGATTTGACGGAGCATCACAACTAAGTGAAGAAAATAAATGGGATTTCTTTCCTGCTGTAGGTGCTGCATGGCGATTAAGTAATGAAGAATTTCTTCAGGGTGTTGAAGTAATTAATGATCTAAAACTTCGAATAGGTTACGGCGTTTCGGGAAATGCTTCAGTTGATCCTTATTCAACCTCAGCTATTCTCAATAAATATCCTATGTATGTTCAATTTGGAAACCCCGGGGCTGAAGTAAAATACTATGGCTTCAGACCTGATCGTCTTGGATCTGAAGATTTAAAATGGGAAAAAACCAATCAACTAAATGTTGGATTAGATTTTAGTTTATATGAGAACAGGATTTATGCAAATATTGATTTTTTCAATTCAACTACTTCTGATCTATTGTTAAATGATCGCTTACCTTTATCCACAGGTTTTTTTGAAATAACTACAAATGCAGGAAAAACTCAATCAAAAGGATTTGAAGTATTACTGCAAACCACTAATATTGATGCTGGTGATTTCAGGTGGACAACTAATATCACATACTCAAAACATGATGAAGAAATTTTGGAGTTAACTTCAGGAGTAACTCAAGACGAAGCCAATAATTGGTTTGTAGGATATCCTTTGGAAGTATATTATGATTATGAAAAAATTGGTATCTGGCAAATTGAAGATTCCGCTGAAGCGCGGCTTTTTAAACAACAACCTGGTGATATCAGAGTTAGTAACAATGATGATATTGATTCAATTTCTCCAAATGACAGAGTAATAATAGGAACTCCCAGAGCAAAATGGTCGGGAAGCCTTGTAAACTCATTTTATTACAAAGGATTTGATTTTACCATAAATATTTATGCAAAAATGGGACAAACAATTGATGCACAGGCCTATGATTTTGATCCCAGGATGTATGATAATATGCTGGAAGTTGAATACTGGACACCAGTGAACAGGAGTAATGAATATCCGCGTCTTGATGTTAATGAAGCAGAACTTGATTATGAGTATACACTCAGGTATAAGGATGGTTCATATATTAAATTAAAAAATATTTCGCTCGGGTATTCTTTTAATGACAACTTGATATCTCGATTGCCATTTAGTTCATGCCGTATTTATGCTACTTCAAATAATCCTTTCATTCTTTACAGTAAACTTGCCGATGGCATTGATCCTGAAAGGGAAGGTAGAATTAGCTGGCCGCTAGCACGTACATTCATTTTTGGATTAAATATTGAATTTTAATTAATAAAGAATTTGAATCATGAAAAAACTAACTATAATATTATTTACCACTATATTAATTATTACCTCCTGTGAAAAATTATTAGAGGAAAATTATATAAGTGGAGAAAGTTCAAGTACTATACTTCAATCTGAAAAATCTTTTGAAGCCGTTGTAAACGGAGCGTATATATCATTACGTGCCTGGTATGGAAAAGAAAACGGATGGGACCTTACAGAAGCTGGTACCGATATTTATACATGGGGACTTGATAACAGATCAAAAGGTTATTGCACCTATGATAATTTTGTTGGTGAAGAAGAAGACCGTATGGCTGCCATTTGGTACGAGCTATATACTTCAGTTAACACATGTAACATCATTTTAAATAATATAAATGATGCCCCTTATGAAGATGAAGTATTGAAAAATACAAGATTAGCTGAAATAAGTTTTTTACGTGCCCATTATTTATGGATAATTGTTGAAACATGGGGGCCATCTTATTTACCAACTTCTCCAACAGAAGGTCCAATAAAAGAAGTTATTAAATCTTCAATTGATGATTGCTATAATTTAATATTTAGTGACTTAAAAGTTGCTCTTAATAATGCACCTGAAACAACTGATGAATTTGGTAGAATTACAAAACCTGTTGTTGAAGCTTTTCTTG
>CAZBZX010000475.1:1129-3383 GCA_964496465.1 uncultured Bacteroidales bacterium | reverse complement strand
CGGTCTGACAAGTTAGTCAGGATAACACCCGCCCAATTTTTACACGAGGACCGTTGGGTACAATTTGTTTCAATAGCACTTTATATTCACTTGAACTAAACGTCAAACAAAATATATAAAAACATGAGACATTACACATCTATATCCTTAAGTTATGTTATCCGTTTTATTTCAATTAACATATCAAATCATTTAAAAAATATTTCTTATCGTTTTTTATTGTTTACACCATTTATTTTAATGACAAGTAATTTGAAGGCACAAACAGTTACGAAACCATTTGGTAATGGTACAGAAAGTGACCCTTATCAAATTGCCTCGCTTAGTAACCTCTGCTGGTTATCACAAACTGATAGTATATGGGGTGATTCTTTAAATTTTATACAAACATCCAATATCGATGCTTCTGAAACTAAGAATTGGAATAGTGGTAAAGGTTTTTCACCTATAGGTAATCTTAATGAAAAATTTATTGGATATTATAATGGGTCAGGATATATTATTGATAACTTATATATCAATCGTTCCTCCACAAATAACATCGGTTTATTTGGTTATACCTATGATACAAAAATTGATAGTTTGGGACTTCTTAATTGTTCTGTATCAGGAAGCAACACTGTAGGTGGATTAATGGGTTATTGTTACTCTGATAGCATAACTAATTGTTATCTTACTGGTAGTGTATCTGGGGAAAATTATGTGGGAGGTATGGTAGGAAAAAGTGTCTCTGGAAGCCTAACTAATTGTTATTCAATAACCAGTATTTCAGGTAATGATTGTATTGGGGGCTTTGTTGGTTACAATTATACCAATAAGATAATTAGCTGTTATTCTGTAAGTAGTGTATTAGGTAATAAATATGTTGGAGGATTATTAGGAGAGACCTATTCAAATAGTATTGTAACCAATAGTTATTCCACAGGAAATATATCTGCTAATTATATTGCAGGTGGATTAGCAGGTACATGTGATTTATCTATTATTACAAACAGTTATTCTACAAGTGACGTTTTATGTAACAAATTTACGGGTGGACTAATAGGATTCTGTACAAGTGATAGCGTAGTTAATTGTTATTCAATTGGTAGGGTATCAGGTGAAGATATTGTTGGTGGTTTGATAGGAAAAAATAGTAGTGCTTTAGAAAATGTTTATTTCAATAAAGAAACATCCAGGCAAAGTGAAGGCATTGGGGAAGATAACATGAGCCAGAGTGTAACTAGCCTTACTATCGTACAAATGAAAGATTCTGCTAATTATATTAATTGGGATTTTAATTCGGTTTGGGCAATACGCGTAGATAGCACTTATCCAGCTTTACAGGGAATAAACAATGCTCCATTTTCTTTTCCAGATACAGTCGCAGGATCGCTATCGCTCCTTTTACAAAACGATTATGATTATGAAACTCTGCAAAAAAATTTAGTATTTAATGTAGATAGTATAATATCATTAAAAACTGCAATTGATTATACAGACTCAGTTGCAAATATTGAAAATGACGATAGCTTAAAAATTGTATATCAGATTGGGAAAGTATACGATTCTCTCCAAATAACATTATGGGGTAATACCGCCACAAGTTATTTAAAAGTAAATAATAATTCACCTGAATTAATTATAAATTCAGATACTTTAGAAGCAATAGAAGATATATTTTTTACCTGCGCAAATAGTTATTCAGTTAATGATATTGATAATGATTCCTTGGAATTTAATATAACCAATTCTACTATTAATGGTGATATAACCTTTATAGCTGATTATTTGATTTATTATCCTGATTCAAATTTTAATGGTTTAGATTCTGTAAGGATAAGGATTTCAGATAAGCTAACCTATACCCAAGATTGGATTTATATTAAAGTTGCATCAGTAAATGATATCCCGGAATTAACTGATGTAGCAAGTGGAATAGGCACAGAAGAAGACAGTACAATCACGCTAAGCATTGCCAATGTTACATCCAGCGATATTGATGGAGATAAATTATCTATTGTTGTTTATGAAGGCATAAATTATATTGTGGTTGATTCAACTGTTTCTCCTGATGAAAATTATTATGGAACTTTAACTGTACCGATAGCTGTAACGGATGGTACCGATACTTCTGGTATTTTGAATATGAACATCACCGTAAATGCTGTAAATGATACACCGGAAATCATCAACGTTGCAACAGATTTGATTTTGAATGAAGACAGTACAATCACGCTAAGCATTGCCAATGTTACATCCAGCGATATTGATG
>CAZBZX010000475.1:0-1029 GCA_964496465.1 uncultured Bacteroidales bacterium | reverse complement strand
ACTTCTGGTATTTTGAATATGAACATCACCGTAAATGCTGTAAATGATACACCGGTTATTATTTCAATGGCTCCTGATTCAGCTTTTGTGGGTGAAGAGTATACCTACTTCATTGAAGTTTTAGATTTGGATGGTGATGATCTTAATTACAGCCTTGTCAATGCCCCTGATAGTATGAAAGTCAGTAATAACGGAACGGTTAGCTGGATACCCGAAAATGGCACTACTTCTTCCGGCGAAGTAATTTTAATTGTTAGTGATGGTTTTGCAACTGCATCAGAAAACTTTGTTATTATAGTAACGGGAAGTGTGGGAATAGATGATATGGAAAAAGATAACATCTTATTATATCCTAACCCAACTTATAATGCTATTTATTTAAAAGGATTTGAAGGGAATGCCTTAATTATTATATATAATATAGAAGGTAAATCTATATTACGAAAAGAAACTACTGCAAAACAGCCAATTTCTGTATGCAAACTTGTACAAGGTGTATATATGATGAAAATAATTCAAGGAAATAAGACCTTTGTAAAAAGATTTATAAAATTTGATTAAAAGGATAAGTAAATTATTAAAGGTTGTTATATAAAGCTAATTGAAAGTTTAAGTTTCTTATTATAATAAACAAGGTTTCTTTATTACTTATATTGTTTATTTTCTTATAATCAAAAATTAGAATATAATATTGGAATTAATTCTATAATTATCTCCAACTTAAAACTAAACGATGCTGTTTCAAAGTAGACTAATATTAACTTTTAAAATACAAACTGTACCCAACACGGCATATAAGTAATTTGCTTGCTAGTGGTTTGACAGTGAAGTTCGCACACACTTTTAACTTTTTACAAAAGTCAAAAAAGTGTGCTTAAAAATAAAGAACAAAAAGTTTTGCGCTGGCGCACAAAACACTTTGTTTTTAGAGCTTTTACCAACGCCTCTGGAAAATCGCAAACTCCTCATATGCCGGGACCGTTGGGCAAAATGCTTATTTCGACACACAATTATAAACCAATAAATATT
>CAZBZX010000474.1:0-3392 GCA_964496465.1 uncultured Bacteroidales bacterium | reverse complement strand
ATGTTTTGTTATAAACTTGATTAATTCTTTCAGTTTTGCGGTTAAACTCTACAATACCTGCACCAGTTCCTATATAAATTGAATCCCCTTTATTTACAATATTCATCATATGTTTTAATGCCGAGTAATCCTGCCATTGGGTGCTTTGGGGTATTGCTTTCAACGAGGGGGAAAAAAATAATAATATAATTAAAAGCTGTTTTAATACTGTTGTTTTCATATTAATAAAATAATTTATAAACCTGACAGGATATAAAATCACTGTCAGGTTTTGCATTTTTTATTTCACTACTTCAAATTTACGCATATATTGCATATCATTTAATTTTAATATACATATATATGTTCCGGCAGATAAACTGCTCCCGTTAATATCAAAAGCATGTTTGCCCGGTTCCATATTTTCATTGGTTGCTAATGTAGCTACTTCTTTTCCGGTAATATTATATATATTAATACTAACTGAGGAACCAACCTGAATGTTAACGGTCAACTTTCCACTACCGGATAATGGATTGGGATATACTGAAAATTCTTCAATACCTTCTATATTTACTGCTGTAACCCCTGCCTCATCAGGCGAAACAAATTCATCCCCATTGTAATATTTCAGCAATTCTTTGCTGTAGGTTATCCATCCTGATGGTGCTGTGGGTATAACCAAATCGCCATTATCAGCACACATATTCTTAATATTTTGTTCCCTGATATCATCCATAATATAGCGGTATTCTTTATAAGTTAAGTCCTCTATAGCATTACGTACAAAATAATCGCCTTTTTCCAGCTTATCAATTAACAACAGCCATGTTTTCTCACCTTTTTCGTTACAAAATTCTATTAACCGGTCATATTCATCAGACATAGCATACATCCTGG
Source organism: uncultured Bacteroidales bacterium (assembly GCA_964496465.1). Classification (GTDB taxonomy): domain Bacteria; phylum Bacteroidota; class Bacteroidia; order Bacteroidales; family CAYFUP01; genus CAZBZX01. The sequence goes on along the minus strand of CAZBZX010000474.1, from coordinate 2,513 downwards.
GATTACTATGAATTGAGACTTCAGGCCTTGACCATGTTTCTTTCCAGTATGTATATAATAATTCAAATTCATTGATTAATTCAACTGGTAATTCATTTATAGCCGCTTGTAAATCATTCTTTTCTGATGTCTTTAATACATCGCATACAAAAATGGTTTTTCCACTTTGAATGGTTTGGTAAATGCTCTGGCTTTTTTGTTCAGGTATATAATCATAAAAATACTTTATTGAACCATAATTCTGTCCACTATAACTTACTAATGCATCCCTGGGATGAAAAATACGGTTATTTTTTCCCGGTTTACTCTCCCAATCATACCCATGGGGTTGGTTATTTGCTGGTTTTTTTACTGAAACATGTGTGTAACCACCTTCTATACTAGAATTATACCATAATGCAACACACGAATTTGATCCCATGGTAGTTTTTCGATTGCCAAACGTCATGGCATCAATATATCTTTTTCCCTCACAGATATCGCAATCATCATCATCCTCTTCATCCCAATTATTCCCAAAATAATTATTAAACGAATTTAAAGCGCTGGTTGAGTCATGCCACGGTTTATCATCATCTAATGGAGGCCAATACCACCAATTGTAAAAAAATAATGGATGACGTATCCTATCAGGATTTGGAAAGCCACCACCATACCCTGCACAATTATAGCCCCAATTGTCATTGTCTTTACTATAAGAATTATTACCACTTCTAATAGCATCAATAGGTTTTAAATTACGGAAACCTGCTGTATCTCCTTGCCTGCAATTCATATACACATCTGCTGTACCATATTCTGAAGGTAAATGTGTTGTTACAATAGCGTTACCATAGCTGCTGCTATAATAACTTTGCCTAACCCGGGAAGCTCGTCCCCATTCAAATTCAGAACTGTAGTGGGAATAGTCATCATTGCTGGCAATGATTTTACCGGTATTAGCATCACCCGAATGCACAAATATATAGGAATCAGTGATTGTATTGGCAGTAAAATGATTTAAAATAGTATAATTAGAATAGTAATCACCCGAGGCCTGTACAAAACCGGAACAATAACGCTGATTAGAATAGGTTGTCCCGCCTATAATTACATCTAAATATCCCGCAGGCCTGTTCGGCTTGTTCCTTACCAGCACAATATAAAAACCCGCATAATTAGAACTGGTTAAGTTAATTGTAAGCTTTGCATCATATCCTCCGGCACTGTTATCATCTGTAAATGAGTTGCCAACTACATAGTTATAGCCATCTAAAAATACATGTAAAACCGGATCATGATAGGCTGCATCCCCACCGTCTGTTTCTATAGTAATAGGGTGGTAGCGGCTAATATAAATCCTTTTATAAAACGTATAACTTATACTTACATTCTCTTCTAAGTCATAATAATTTTCAGGATAAGGGTCAATATCAAATGATTTTAATTTACTTTCTCCCTTTTCCATCATTTCTTCCATCTGTTTTATATCTTTCTCTTTGAGTTTTTTCATATTGTCCTCAAATCCCTTCATATCAAATCCTTCATCGTCTTTCTTTTCAACCAGTTTAATGTAATAAATTTCAGGAGTAAAAGGCGCTTTGGCTATAAAGGTTATGGTATCGTTTTCACCTTTTAGCTTTACCTTTTTAAATTCATCACTCTTATTTAGCTTCAATTTTCCGGCTTGCCAGCCTTTTTTACCGGCTTTTAATATCCCAATAACAGTAGTGTCGCTGTTTAAAAAAGCCGGGTACTCGTTAATAAATTCATCATCAGGGTCTCCGTTCATAAATGCAGCAATATAATATTCTTTGCTTTTCGCTTCTGTTTTTAGAACAAACGCTGCATAGGTTTTGCCGTTTTTGTAGTAGAAGGTGTCAGGTTTTACCCCCCCCCCATTCCAATTCGTTGATTTCTTGCGAATTAACGCTAAATCCCCATAGCAATAACATGGGTACAATTAAATAAAAAATTAACTTTTTCATTAGGTTAGATAATTTTAGTTTCGCCTACTCTATTTTAGCCTTACCAATCGGCAGGCAAGCTTTTCGGCTTCTGCTTATAATGAAAAAAGCAAAAGTTTTTAAAACTAAATAGAAATAATTAACGCTTTATTGCTTATACAATGTTATGAAATAATTAGGAGAAAGTCAAGAAAATATTAAATAGAAATAGCTCACAATTAATAGTTCTACTGAACTGATTTACATATATGTTACCTAACATATTTTTTTATTAAAACTAAATTTCTGAATACCTTTTTCAATAAATTAATGTGTATTTCTATGCTAATTATAATTTGATAATTCCATAATCTCAAAATAATTTTAAATATTTTCAGTTTTTACAGGTAACCTTTTCCCCATTTTAGGTATTAATAGTAGAACTTAGGTGGAAGAATCAAAATTATAGACATACGTTTATATTTAATTCTAAATTTTGAAAAATGAGTAAAAATCGAATTTACAGTTACAAGGATGTCGATATGTTAATGGCATCTAAAACCATTATGGAAAGTTTCAAGGCAAACT
>CAZBZX010000473.1:0-3399 GCA_964496465.1 uncultured Bacteroidales bacterium | reverse complement strand
TCATTTAGTCCTTCAAATCTGCTATCACCAGGATAATAATGAGGATATGAAGATTCAAACAAATATAATTTAGCTAATAATGCTTTAGCTGCTCCTTTTGTCGCCCTGCCAACATCACTAGCAGGTAGTTGGTCTCTTTCAGGTAAAACCGGAATTGCTGCTTTTAAATCACTCTCAATTAAATCATATATTTCACGCAATGTAGATACATCCTGAAAATATTCATCTGGAAGTAATGCATGATCAACAAGAGGAACTTCACCAAAAATCATAGCTAAATACATGTAATTTAAAGCACGAAGAAATTTCAATTCTGCAATTCTCCTGTTAATAATTGTTGCATTTGCATTTGGATCTTCATCTAAAACATTTGGGATTTTTTCCATACCAATATTGCAAAAATATATCCCACGATATAACATCCCATATGTATTATCTATTACCCCTGAAGAAGAAGTAAAAGTAAACCTGTTAAATTCTTCAACTTCAGGAACCTCATTTTCGTAGTCACCTCCGGCTTCGGCATCATTCGATGTTACTTCACCTAAATATAAAACAACATCTCTTTCCCAGCCAGTACGGGTACTAAGTGTTGAATACGCAGCAGTAACAGCTTGTTCGGCCTGGTTCATAGTGGTATAAAAAGAAGCATCGTTAACTGAATCCACAGGCTTGAAATCTAAATAATCATCTTTACACGAATTGGATATTACTCCAATTAGTAAAATTATACTTAAGCAAATTATTCTATTTATTAATGTTTTCATATGTTAATTTTTTTTTATTTAAAACTAGTTTAGAAAGTTAAATTGACACCCAAGAAAAGCATTTTTGTAACCGGGTAAATACCATCATCAATGCCCATATTCAAAATACCAGGATCATTATTTTCCGGGATATTGGTATCGCCTACTTCAGGATTAATACCTGTATACTTAGTTAAAGTCAATAAATTTCTACCACCAATGTATACTCTTAATTTTTCAATATTTAAAGGCTGAGTCAATTTTTGTGGCAAGGTATATCCCAAGGTTATATTTTTAAGTCGAAGGTACGAACCATCTTCAATAAAAAAGTCTCTGACATAAATATAATTTTCAGCGTTATTTCGAGGCATATCTGTATCTCTATTTTCTTTTAGAACAACTACATTTTCACCTGTAACAGGATCTGCTTTTATTAAATCTGCATCAACATAACGATTTTCATAGTCAGTATATCGGTTTGTTAATTCATGATAGTAATAAAAATATTGTTTAGTCCCATTAAATATTTTATTTCCCCATGTGCCATTAAATTGCGCCATTAAATCAATTCCTTTATATTCAACATTAAAAGAAAATCCGAATACTAATTTTGGTAATGGACTTCCTAAAGAAACCCTGTCTTCTGGAGTCAATACCCTTCCATCTCCATTTTCATCAATATATCTAATATCTCCGGGCTGGGCATTTGGTTGGGCATAAGCAGTATCTCCACTACTTACGATAATTCTATAAGGCTGGTCAATAATAGTATATTCGCCATCTTCATTTTTTACATAATTTCCGTTCGCATCAACTAAACAATCTTCTCGTCTGAATAATCCATCCGTATTATAACCCCAATATTCAGCAATAGATCCACCAATACGTGTTAAGTTAATTGGCCTGATATTATGAACCAAACCAGCTTGAAGCGAATCGGATGCTAAATCTAATACTTCATTCTTTAGTGTCGATAAATTTAAGTCAGCTCCATATTTTAATTCGCTTACCTGGTTTTTATATCCAACTGTAAATTCTAAACCAGAGTTTTTAACACTTCCAAGGTTAACTTCTGGTGATGTTTCATCGCCATCAAACTCGGCACCTAAAGAAAATGTACCGGCAGGATATGGTACCTGCTGAAGCATTAACATGCCTTCATTAACTTTTTGATAGTACTCAACTGTTAAATTTAACCTGTTTTCTAAAACACCTAAATCAATCCCAAAATTTGTCATATTAACTTTTTCCCAGTGAATGTCAGGATTTGCAATCTGAATTGGAGCAGCTCCCGGGGAAGAAGATGCATCATTGAAAGGATATGCTAAGGTTAATGGGGTACGTATTATACTAGCATATGGCGTACCGGTTTTAGCAAATGTACCTGTTTGTCCATATCCGAAACGTAATTTACCGAAGCTAATTATACCAATGTTTTTTATAAAATCTTCCTCACTAAATTTCCATCCTAAAGAAAAGGCAGGAAATATCCCGAAACGATAATCAGGACCAAAAGATGACCTACCATCCCGGCGAATATTTACAGTTAATAAATATTTACCAGCATAATCATAATTTAATCGTCCAAAAACTGCAAGTGAGCGCTCTTCTTTAGCACTACCGCTAATTATTAAACTTTCATAAATAGTATCTCTAAGAGCTTGATCATAATACTGAAGATAATCTGGTGTTTGAGGAGCCATATTACGCTGTCCAAAATAGTCATAATTCCACTCACGGTATGCTTCCAAACCTGCTAATAATGAAATATTATGCATATCAGAAATACTTGTTTGATAATTTAGCATTTGTTGAAGAGTATAATTTTGATATTTATCAATTGAAGTAAGAAGTTTTACTTCATTCGCTTTTCTAAAGTTATATAGTGTATTTTCAAATGCATCCTGATATTCCTTCTCATCTTTAAGAGTCAATTCTCCAACAGCACGGCTTGTAAAAGAAAGCCCTTTAACAATATCAACGGTTATACCAATATTGGCAGTAAAATTATTTCTTTTTGCAACACGGTCTACCATATCGAGCATTGCTAGTGGATTACTTCTGCCAAACACAGAATTTCCCCAGGGTAAACCGTTAGGATTTTTAATTAATCCTTCTACAGTATAATTTGAAATATTCGGATCATAATCCGGAACATTCGGAGGCATAATTAAAGATTGCCTGATTGGGCCATCATAATATTGGCTCCACAGATCATCAGGCAAACCAAAGTTCTTTTGATTTGTATAACTTACTTTTTCATCAAAAGTAATTCTCTTAGATATTTTATGCTCAGAATTAATTCTCATAATAAATCGTTCATAATTACTTGAGCGAACTATACCTTCCTGGTTATTATAGCTGGCACTAATTAGGAAGGTTGATACTTCGTTTCCACCACTAGTTGAAATATCATAATTTTGGGTTAAAGCTGGTTCGAAAATAATATCCTGCCAATCGTAATTGGGCATTGTATCAGGACGAGAAGTAACCGCAACATCTTCTTTTCTAATTTCTTCTACTACTCCTAACCATTGCTCTGAATTCATCAGGTCGAGTTTAGAAACTGGTTTTTCAATCCCTCTGTAAAAGTTTACATTTGTTCTGATCTTACTGGCTGTTCCCTTTTTTGTTGTGATAATTGTGATATTCA
>CAZBZX010000472.1:0-3400 GCA_964496465.1 uncultured Bacteroidales bacterium | reverse complement strand
GCACAAATTCAAATGGTTTTAACCCTGTTACCTGGGCCATCATCACAAGCAAAAATGAATAGGAAGCAATATTAAATGGCACTCCTAAAAACACATCTGCACTACGCTGATATAACTGGCAGGATAATTTTCCATTAGCTACATAAAACTGAAAAAGAATATGACAGGGAGGTAACGCCATTTGGTCAAGTTCTCCAACATTCCAGGCGCTAACTACATGTCTTCTCGAATCCGGATCTGCTTTAATTGAATTTATAACTTTTTGTATCTGGTCAAATTTCTCATTGTTAGCATTAGTCCAAGACCTCCATTGATATCCATATACTTTACCTAAATTTCCATTTTCATCGGCCCATTCATTCCAAATTCTTACTCCGTTTTCCTGTAAATATTTTACATTGGTACTTCCTTTTAAAAACCAAAGTAATTCGTGGATAATTGATTTTACATGAAGTTTTTTCGTAGTCATTAATGGAAATCCATCTTCAAGATTAAACCTCATCTGGTAACCAAAAGTGCTTAACGTTCCAGTACCAGTTCTATCCTTTTTTTCTGCTCCGTTTTTTAAAATATGGTCAAGTAAATCTAAATATTGCTTCATAATAAGGATAGTAAGATTTAATACGTGTAGTTAAATTCTTTAGTGATTTGCGACTTCTTTATTTTTTTAAATGATACTTCCATTTTAATATCTTCTATCGGTTTGTCTCTCGAATCGGTTTCCTGCTGAGCTATAGCATCAACTACTTCAAAACCAGATAATACTTGTCCAAAAACACTATACCCACCATTTAAATGTGGAGTTCCTGCATTATTTTGTACAATATAAAATTGAGTAGCGCTTGACATTTTTTGAGGGTTAATATGGTCTCCCTGTCTGGCCGCTGCAATAGCACCTTTAATATGTAAATGATTTGGCCTTATTTCAGCGGGAATTCTGTCTTGGGAATATTTCAATAATTCATCTGATAATGGTTCAGTCCGTGTGGCTAAATCACCCCCCTGGATCATAAAATTATTAATAACTCTATGAAATATAACACCATTAAATGCTCCCTGTTCTGTTAAATACAGAAAATTATCACGATGCATGGGTGTGTCTTCAAATAATATTAGTTTAATTTCTCCAAAGCTTGTTTTTATAGTAACCAGGTAATCATTGTTACCTCCCGATTCATATTGTTGTGAATTCATATAATTTATTGACGTAAAAATGATTAAAAATGTTACAATTAGTTTTCTCATCTTTATTAGTTTTAATCACAAATTTAAATGAAATAAAAGAAATTTTCAGAGGTGTTAATAAATAATAGAAAATTATTGTTGTGATGATCTTTTTCTCTTTTTAATTTCATCTCTGATAATGGATGCTTTTTCATAGTTTTCAGCCTTAACAGCTTCAGTTAAGAGCGCTTCCAATTCGGTATTTGAAAGTTTTGATACGTCACTCGGTATATCTTTTTGACTAGTTAAATCTGATGTGAATTCATCGTCTTCCTCAACTTCTTTTTCGGTTGCCTTTTCTTTATTCTCTTTTTCTTTTTCGAAATTTATATCTACAATAATTCCTGATTTCGAAAGTATCTCTTCAGTGGTAAAAATCGGGCAATTAAAACGAAGTGCCAAAGCAATAGCATCAGAAGTGCGTGCGTCAATTTCAATTTCTTCATTATCCCTATCGCAAATCAGGTTGGAATAAAATACTCCTTCTTCTAATTTATAAATATTAATCTCTTTTAGTTTAATTCGAAATGATTTTGCAAAATTTTTAAATAAATCGTGTGTTAATGGTCGCGGAGGTTGTAATCCTTCTAATTGAATTGCGATAGATTGGGCTTCAAAACCTCCGATTATAATAGGGATTCTCCTTTCTCCACCTTCTTCATTTAAAACCAACGCATAAGCACCCGTTTGCGTCTGACTATATGATATTCCTAATACATTAAGTCTAATTTTACGCATACTAATTAAATTCCTTTTATCTCATAAACTTCTAGACAGACAAATATAATGAAATATGTTTGAGAAAAAGATTTTTAAATAAATTTATATCCAACTTTGGTTTATCTGATAGTATCCTATTTGAGATAGAAATATAAAAGTCTCAACTTTCATTTTCATTTAATGTATCTAAATTCGAATTTCAATTCACTTTCTCACAAAAATATTATTCTTTTATCTTTGCATATCAATTTAGTTTTTATACTTTTGCACTCCCAAGTTAAATATGTAAAATATTAAACATATGTACGCTATTGTAGATATTGCTGGTCAACAAATTAAAGTTGAGAAAGATCAAAAAGTATATGTAAACAGATTGCAAGCTGAAGAAGGAACACAGGTTGAATTTGAAAAAGTACTTTTAGTTGACAACGAAGGAAAAGTAAAAATTGGTACTCCTGTTGTAAAAGATGCAAAAGTTACTGCAAAAGTGATCTCTCACTTAAAAGGTGACAAAGTTTTGATTTTTAAGAAAAAAAGAAGAAAAGGTTACCAGAAATTAAATGGATACAGACCTTATCTTACACAAATCCAAATTGAAGAAATTGTAGCATAACATAAATTAACGTATTATGGCACATAAGAAAGGAGCAGGTAGTTCACGTAACGGTCGCGAGTCGCATAGTAAAAGACTTGGCGTAAAACTATTCGGTGGTCAAACAGCAAAGGCTGGTAATATTCTAGTTCGTCAAAGAGGAACGGTACATTTTCCAGGCACTAACGTTGGTATAGGTAAAGATGATACATTGTATGCATTAACTGACGGGACTGTAGTTTTTAAGAAAAAAAGAAGCAATAAATCATACGTTTCGATTGAACCACTTCAACAATAAAAATTATTAATTTATTTCTTATAAATCTCCTGGAATTTTAAAGCTAAAATTCCAGGAGATTTTTTATTTTTGGCTGTTACAATTCAAACAAAATAAAATGCTCACAGTTAAATTCATAAAAGATAATAAAGACTTAGTAATAAAACATCTGGCAGTTAAAAAATATACAAATATTACACTTATTGAAAGTATATTAAATCTTGATGCGAATAGAAAAAAAAATCAGGTTGAGCAAGATAATGCCCAGGCTAAATTAAATTCTATCTCAAAAGAAATTGGTAACTTATTTAAAGAAGGTAAAACCACTGAAGCTGAAGAAGCAAAGCAACAAACAACCGATTTAAAAGAGGTAATTAAAAACCTTGGTTTGAAAGCTGATGAAATTGAGAAGGAACTAGAAAAATTACTAGTTCAGATTCCGAACCTTCCTCATGAAAGTGTACCGGTTGGAAGTTCAGCAGATGATAACAAATTAATAAGATCAGGTGGTGAAAAACCTAAATTACCTAGCAATGCAATGCCTCATTGGGATTTGGCAACAAAATACAAATTATTTGATTTTGATT
>CAZBZX010000471.1:0-3403 GCA_964496465.1 uncultured Bacteroidales bacterium | reverse complement strand
TTAATCCTATAGGTAGCTTTGGTGAGACCATCTTCATTAATGATGACAAAATAATTCTTGGTGCGTATGCATTAGGTAATGGATGGGTATATATATATGAAAAACCTGCTAATGGCTGGACTGACACAACCGAATCCGCTGTGATATATGGTGCAAAGTCTGGCGAAAGATTTGGTAGCTCAGTTAATATCTCAGGTAATATAGCTCTTATAGGAGCTGAAGGGTGTGATGATAATGGTACTAATGTTGGTGCAGCTTATTTATTTGAATCATTACCAAACAATGATCCTACAGACATTGCTTTAAATAATACTACAATTAATGAAAATTGTGCAATTAATACTGTTGTAGGGGGATTTTCTACGACCGATGTGGATACGAATGATACTTTTGAATACTCATTCATTACTGGTGATGGCACAAATGATGCAGATAATGATAAATTTATCATTAGTTATGATGATAGCTTACATATATATGTAGAACCCGATTATGAAAAACAAACATCCTATAACATATATGTTCAGGCAGATGATGGTTGGGGAGGAATAATACAGGAAGCATTTGTGATTACTGTAAATGATTTAATAGACAGTGTTAACATTGATACTATTATTTGTCCTTCTTCGGATATTTATTTTAATGGTAACTATATTCGTGATATTGGATCTTATAAAGAAACAATAAAATCAGTGCATGGCTATGATAGTATAACAGTTTTAACTATTTCTCACTATCCAAGTTATAACTTGAGAGACACTATTATTATTTGTCAAGGAGATAGTGCTTTAATACATGGGGAGTATCAAACAGTTGTAGATTTGTATTATGGACAATTTGAAACAATACATGGTTGCGATAGTAATATGAATATATTATTACTTCATAATGCTTCATATCTTGATATGGTGGAGGAATATACTATTTGTGATGGAGACAGTATATTACTGCATGGAAAATACTATAAAGAGGCTGGTACTTTTTACGATTCATTAGTAACTGTTAATAGTTGCGATAGTGTTTATACTATAGAAATAACAGTAAACCAACCTGCCTTAACCAATATTATTGATACTATCTGCCCGGGAGATAGCCTGGAAGTAGCAGGTAAATTTTATAAAACAGCCGGTACTTTTAACGATACATTATTGACAAGTAAAGGATGCGATAGTATTATTATTACAACTCTTTCATTATTTCCAGAAATAGAGTTTGATATTGCTGAAGATACTATGCTTGTGTGTAATGGTCAGACTTTAACATTTGGTTTTTCAAGAACTGAAATTGTTACCTATCATTGGACAAATTACATTGGAGCCACTTCAGATACTGAAGATTTCGAATTTGTATACGATGCAAGCAATCCATCATCTGGTGTTTATGCTTATGTAATTGATACAAACGGTTGTAGATTTGAAGAACAAATCAGACTTATTGATGATGGTGTTGGTGGTGTAGCATCTATTTCTGTTGATTATAATAACGATCCTGAAATATATGCAACTATATCCAATAGTAAAACAAACTATACTTCGGAATACTGGAGCTTTGGTGATGGTTTAACAGAAGATAATACTGATGATGATGTATTCCATACATACGATGAAAATGGAACTTATGAAGTATGTTTTATTACTGCAAATCACTGCGAAGAAGACTCCAATTGTGCAACAATCACAATAGCAAATGCTACAACTGAGAATATTGAAAACTCAGCTTTTGAAAATATTACTATTTATCCAAATCCAACAACCGGCGAATTTGAACTTTTAAATATCACGCCTGGAACTTTAATTGAGATTACTGATATAACCGGTAAAAGTTTATTCAGGGAAACGATTAATAGTGATTCCTTTAAATATTCATTAATTAACCAGGAAGCTGGTTTATATATTATTCATTTAACCAATAATGGAATAACAAATGAAATAAAGGTATTATTGGTTAAATAAGATTTCTATGTTCAGGGTTATACCCTAAGGACTGTCTCTTATGTCCTATGAAGTCACACTGAGTTTATCCCTGCCTGCCGATAGGCAGGGAAGTGTATTTCTGAAAAAAGGAAGATGCTTCCCCGCCTGACTAACGCAAGTCGGGCAGGGATAAACTCAGCATGACAGTGTGTATTAAATTAATTCAGTTAAAATAATCTTATTTATGGTGGTATCGGAACCCAATATAAATTTAATTATCAATAGTTTATAATATAATTATTTCTCTTTAATAATTAACAAATTATACCATTAACACATTAAAGAATTAGCACATTATATAATTAATAACATAAAACCACTAATCATGAAAAAGCTAACAATCTATTCAGTTATTGTCTTAGCATTTTTGTATACTAAAATAAATGCACAAGATACCTGGTCTTGGATAAATCCAATGCCTCAAGGAAATTCTTTGAATGACCTTCATATATTTAATGAAAATACAGTAATAGCCGTTGGAAGTTCTTCGACCATAATGAAAACCACTAATGGTGGTGTAAACTGGAATATTCAGTATAATGCAGGAAATACGACAGAATTTTTATATTCAGTTTATTTTTTAAATTCTAGTACAGGTTGGGCTTCTGGAGGAAATGGCACGATCCTAAAAACAACAGACGCCGGTGAAAACTGGACGCACACAGACCTTCAAACTGGCAGAGCTTTTATGTCAATTTATTTTGTTAATGCAGATACTGGTTGGATAGCTGGAGATGTTGGTGAAATCCGTAAAACTATTGATGGCGGATCAACCTGGACAGTTCAAACAACTAATACCTATGAATATTTTCAATCAATCTGTTTTTATGATGCTGATACTGGCTGGGCTGTAGGAAATGCTGGTACAATATTAAAAACTACAAATGGTGGTACCGACTGGGTCGCACAAACAAGTGGAACTACAACACGGTTATATGATGTGCGATTCTTTGATGCAGATACAGGTTTGGCTGTGGGAAATACCGGACTAATTTTAAAAACTACTAACGGGGGAACAGACTGGGTTCAAAAAACCAGCGGAACAACTTTCGATCTGTATGATGTGCATTTTATTAATGCGGATACTGGCTATGCAATTTCACCCGAAGCAAATGGAGGTGTTAAAACAGTAGATGGAGGAGAATCATGGACTACATTATCAAATGTTTGGGGTGCAGCTATTGAATTTATAGGGAAAGATACTGCATGGGCTGTTGGAAGTAATGGAAACATTATGAAAACAACAAATGCCGGTGGTACATGGGTTATGCAATCAACTAATCCATTTATTAATGTTGATTATACATGGAGCTCCTGTTTTATAAATTCTGATACTGGATGGGTTGTAGGAGATGATGGATATACATTTAGAACATCTGATGGAGGCAACAACTGGTCTGAAAGTATTGCTCCTGGTGGTACTGCTTATG
>CAZBZX010000470.1:0-3412 GCA_964496465.1 uncultured Bacteroidales bacterium | reverse complement strand
TTCCTTCTGTAGTTAATGTTATTTCTCTTTTTTTACTAATTATTCCATTTATTATTTCATTAGCCACTCTTTCAGCAGGCATTAACTTGGATTCATTTTTTGGAGTTTCAACTTGTGGAACTCCAAATTGATTTAAAGCTGTATTTCTAATATTTGAAGTAGTAAATCCGGGGTGAACAATTAACACATGCAAATCATTCTCAATATTTTCAACCCGGATTGTTTCTAAAAAACCATCAAGTGCATGTTTTGATGCAGCATATCCAGTTCTCCCGGGTAATGGTGTGATTCCACAAATAGAGGAAACACCAACTATACTTCCTTTACTTTGAATTAAATAAGATAAAGCGTATTTAGTGCAATATACTGATCCCCAGAAATTTACATCCATCAATTCTTTAAGAACAGACAAATTTACATCCTGAAAATTTGCACGCATAGAAATACCAGCATTATTAATAAGTATGTCAATTTTTCCGAAACTAACTAATGTTTTTTTTATCAAATTTTTACATTGCCTTTCCTTTGAAACATCAGTAGATATTGCTATTGCATTTCCACCCTTCTTATTTATTTGCTGTGCTGTTTCTTCAAGCTTATTAAGTCTTCGCGAAGCTAGAACAATTTTTGCTCCATATTTGCTAAATTCTAAAGCCATCGCTTTACCAATTCCTGAAGAAGCCCCTGTAATAATAACTACCTTATTTTTTAATTCCGAATAATACTCATGATCGTCATTATTTGTATAATTCTTAAATAAACGTGAATTTTCAATTATTTCATGAAAAGAAGGAATATCCCTTTTAATAAAATAATGCTGTAAATGGTTTTTCATTATATTTTCATTTTGTTTATTTTAACTTATTAATAATAAGACAAAATAATATTTAAAATGTTACACATGCAATGCTAGAATTATAAAACAATTATATGCAAAGTTTATACCAAATAAGTTAATCAATTCTTAAAAAATTTTAATTCTATTAACAATTTATTTGTGATAAAATCATTCATATCCTCATAATGAGATCCTTTCCAATATATTTTGTTGCATTTACTACATAAGTTAAACTCATTAAAATACTTTAATGTATTAGTGAGCAATCTTTTTTTAATTTTATTTTTTTCGATTTCCTGTATTAGATCATTACACTCAATACAACGTGTATATGGATTAATACAATTTTCTAGTTGCATTTTTTTAATAATGTCAATTAGTTGTTCTTTAGTATTTGATGATCTAATCCAATAAAAATGTGTTACTTCTTCATATTTCTTAAATTTAATATTTTTTGAAAGAATTATTCGTTTTTCTTCGTAAGAAATTTTAATTATTTCATCATTTGAATATTGATTTGAATATAATGAATCAAATCCAAGCATGCGTAAATACCTGGATAACTTACCCAAATGCACATCACAAATAAATTTAGTCTCACGTAATGGTCTATCTCTCACATCATTTAATTCAGAAATATCAAATAGTTCAAATTTAGGGTAAACAGATATTCTATCATTATTTTTTAAAATATAGTCAAACCCTTCTGATTTCTGATTTATTAAAATTAAATCAATTTCTTTTGCCGGTACGTTGAGTAATAGAATAGCAGATAATACAGTAATCTCATTATTAAAATTAAAGTTGAACCACATTTTACGTTTTTCTTCAGACAAATAGTTGTTTAACTCTTCGTAAAAACGAAAATATACCTTTCCCATTTTATGTTACCCTTATTGAATTGTTGTATAAATTTACGTAATTTTAGTTCAAATTGAAAATGCTACAATCAAACATATAACATTGAAAGCCTGGATAATAGATAAAATTCATGATTTAACAAATGAAAGCTCTCCACTTCAACTGGTAGAAATCCAAAAGCCAACACCAGATAAAGGTGAATTGTTAATTAAGATTAATGCTTGTGGCGTATGTCATACAGAAATTGATGAAATTGAAGGTCGGACTCCCCCGCCCTCATATCCAGTAGTACCCGGTCACCAGGTTGTAGGAATTGTAGAAGATATGAATGAAACAAAAACTAATTTAAATTCTGGTGATAGAGTTGGCGTGGCCTGGATATATTCTGCTTGTGGTAAATGTGGGTATTGTTTATCTGGAAATGAAAATTTATGCCAAGATTTTTTAGCAACAGGAAGAGATAAAAATGGTGGATATGCTGAATATATGACAATTCCTGAAAACTATGCTTATATAATTCCGAACATATTCACTAATGAAGAAGCAGCCCCTTTGCTATGTGCAGGGGCAATTGGATATCGCTCTGTAGCATTATGTAATATGACAAATGGAAAATGTATAGGATTAACAGGCTTTGGAGCATCCGCACATTTAGTATTAAAACTTATAAAATATAAATATCCAAAATCCGAAATATACGTTTTTGCCCGAAGTCAAAAAGAAAAGGAATTTGCTTTGCTCATTGGAGCAACATGGGCAGGCAATACAACTGATACCCCACCTAAACTTCTCGACTGTATTATCGATACAACACCAGTTTGGAAACCAATTATTCATGCCCTGGAATGTTTGAAACCAGGAGGTAGACTAGTAATAAATGCCATTAGAAAAGAAAATATTGATCAAGACTATCTCATAAATCTAGATTATCCAACACATTTATGGATGGAAAAAGAAATTAAAAGCGTAGCCAATGTTACAAGTAACGATGTTAAAGAATTTATAAAAATAGCTGCTGAAATGCCCTTTAAACCTGAAGTTAAAATATATCCATTTGAACAAGCCAATCAAGCCATTATGGATATTAAAAACCATAATATTAGAGGTGCAAAAGTTCTAAAAATATAATAAATTTTCTCATATTATTTGCTGCAAATAAAAAAATCATTACATTTGTTCGTAATAATACGAACGATATAATGATCAATAAAAGTGTAATAACCGAAAGACATAAAAAGATTGCCAGGTTTGCAAAGGCAATGGGACATCCCATACGAATATATGTATTGGAGTTATTATCTAATCAAAGTTGCTGCTATAGTGGCGATTTAACTGAAATACTTCCTATTGCTAAATCAACCTTATCGCAACATTTAAAAGAATTAAAAGACGCAGGATTAATTAAAGGAGAAATTGAAGCGCCAAAAATTAAATATTGTATTGATAAAGAAAACTGGAAAGAAGCCCAGCTTTTATTTAAAAATTTAATTAAAGATTAAAAAAATTTGAATATATAGTTCGTATTTTTACGAAATACGAATAAAGAAAAGAATTAGAAATAAAAAACTTAAAATTATGGAAATTAAAGTATTAGGAACCGGATGCTCAAGATGTAAAATACTTGAAAAATCAACAATCCAGGCAGTTGAAGAACTTGGGTTAAATGCAGCTATTGAAAAAATAGAAGATATTCAAAAAATAATGGAATATGGA
>CAZBZX010000469.1:0-3422 GCA_964496465.1 uncultured Bacteroidales bacterium | reverse complement strand
TAAGGCAAATTATTTAAAATCAGCCAGACCAACCGCTATAAATTTAAATTATGCCATCGATGAAGTTATTCATGTAATTAATGAATCGGGTTCAATAGAATCAATTCAAAAAATTGTAAAAGAAAAATGCCTGATCTTATTAAAACAGGAGGTAGAATTTTGTAAAAGAATAGGTGAACATGGAATTGAGATTATCAGGGAAATACAAAAAAATAAAAACGGGAAACCGGTTAATATTTTAACTCACTGCAATGCAGGCTGGTTGGCATGTATTGATTATGGAACTGCTACAGCTCCTATATATCTGGCACACAATGAAGGGATAAAAATTCATGTATGGGTTGATGAGACCCGACCTAAAAACCAGGGAGCAAGATTAACTGCTTGGGAACTTTCAGAACATGGAGTACCAAACACATTAATAGTAGATAATACCGGGGGGCATCTTATGCAACATGGGCAAGTAGATATGGTAATTGTTGGTAGTGACAGGACTTCAATGAATGGAGATGTAGCTAATAAGATTGGCACATATTTAAAAGCGCTGGCTGCTTTCGATAATAACATTCCATTTTATGTTGCACTGCCTTCTTCAACTATCGATTGGAAGCTTAAAAATGGAATAAAAAACATTCCAATTGAAGAAAGGGATAGAAATGAAGTAGCACTAATTGAGGGATTGGATAGTAATGATGAAATAAAAATGATTAGGATAATACCCGAAGCGGTTAATGTGGTAAATTATGCATTTGATGTTACACCGGCACGTTTGATAACTGGATTGATAACCGAACGAGGTATATGCAAAGCCAATAAAGAAAGCATCTTCAGATTGTTCCCTGAAAAAAAATAATTATTCGATATGAATATAAAAAATGAAGGGTATATAAAATTTAATATCGATTGGGAAAACAGAGCAATTGATTTTCCGGATAATGTATTTAATAAATTGACTTATTGGAGAAATATCTTTTATGATAAGGGCTTAATTGGATTAACAAATGAAGGGATAGGTTATGGTAATATAAGTGTAAGGTTTAATAAAGGATTTATTATTTCAGGAAGTGCAACCGGGAAAAACAGAAACTTAATAAAAGAAGATTTTTCCATTGTTACATTTTATGATATTATGCTGAATAAAATAAAATGTAAAGGAAAAATTAAAGCTTCATCTGAATCCCTTAGTCATGCTGCATTATATGAAGCAAAAAAAGAGATAAATGCTATAATACATATTCATTGCACTGAGTTGTGGGAGAAATATTACAATATATGGCCTACAACAGATATTCATGCTTTATATGGAACCCCTGAAATGGCTTTATCGTTGATAAATTTGTTACAGGAAAGATTAAATGGAAAAGAAGGAATATTTATTATGGGAGGACACAGGGAAGGTTTAATAATTTTTGGAGAAGATATTGATTCCGCTGGAAATTTATTTTTTTCCATGACCAATGAATCTATAAGTTTATAAAATTCCTTACAAAATCTTTTTGTACGGAAATGAATTTTTATTTTAAATTCGAAAAAACAAATTGAATACTTGAGAATTTGAAATGTTTATTCATTGAAGGAAAGTCTAACTATTTCATTAATATAGATGAATAATCCTAAGTAATTTAGCAATATTTATTTACTTTGTTTTGAGTAAGGTTGTCATAATACTACCATGATTAATTTAATACCATTCATTTGATAAATAATTTGTTTTATGAAAGTGGAGCTGGAGGGAGTCGAACCCTCGTCCAAACAAGGAGACCATATGCCTTCTACGTGCTTAGTTTATTGTTGATTTTCGAATATAGCCCGGAAATAAACGCCCAAGCTATACCTTATTCTCTTTATTGTCAGGAAAAAACCGAGACTTTCTTTTCCCTAGCTTAAAATTTGCTGCACCCCATATGCTAAAAAGGATTTAAGCAGTACCCTTTAGCGGGATGTCCCGTTCCAACACCTAGTGTCGAAATACGCCAAAATCTACTGTTATTCGATTAGGCAGCGAGAGCAAAATTAGATTCGCCAATTATAAGTTGCAGTCTAGATTTACGGGTTTATCTGCATCACCCGGCATGCTTACATACCACCTCATCTTGCTGTCAAAACCAGGTCAGCCCCAAAATGAAATACAAAATTACTAAAATCATACTAAAAAATTAGTTAATTTCGGCCTTTTAATTTTGTTATATGAGAAGAAAATATAAAGTTGGTATTTTAAAAGAAACTAAAATACCTGTTGATAAAAGAGCCCCATTCAGCCCGCAGCAAATAATAAATATCCAACACCATTATCCCGAAATCGAAATAGTTGTCCAGTCGAGTTATATTAGATGTTTTACAGATGAGGAATATATAGAATCTGATATTGTTGTAAAAGATGATATTTCAGATTGTGATATGTTTTTTGGAGTTAAGGAAGTAAATGCCGGGAGTTTAATTCCAGATAAAACCTATTTCTTTTTTTCGCATACTGCCAAAGAGCAACCTTATAACCAGCATTTATTGAGAGAGGTTTTAAAAAAACGAATAACCTTAGTAGATTATGAGTATTTAACTGATGAAAATGATATTAGAATAGTAGCTTTTGGATACTGGGCTGGAATAGTAGGAGCTTATAATGCTATCAAAGGGATAGGAATGAGGTATAATTTATTTGATTTAAAACCAGCTTACCGATGTAAAGATTATAATGAAATTAAAGATATACTTAATGGGATTAAGTTGCCTGATATAAAAATTCTTATTACTGGAGAAGGAAGAGTTGCGACAGGCGCTGAAGAGATTCTACAACTATTAAAAATCAGAAAAATTTCATCAGTTGACTATTTGAAAAATAAATTCAATGAACCTGTATATTGTAAAATCGGACCTCAAGATTATGTAAAACATAAAAAAGGAAGAGAATTTAATTTTAATGAGTTTATAGCTCATCCTGAAAGTTTTATTTCTGACTTTAAAAAATTCAATTCAATAACCGATTTATATATGGCCTGTCATTATTGGGACCCAAAAGCACCTTCGATAATATCAAAAAAAGATATACAGAATTCAAAATTTAATATATCTATAATAGCTGATATAAGTTGTGATATTAATGGACCTATTACTTCAACAATCAGATCTTCAACTATAGAGAAACCGTTTTATTGGTATGATAAGAAACACCATTGTGAAACTGAAGCATTAAATTCAAATTCAATTTTAGTAATGGCTGTTGATCATTTACCCGGTGAAATACCTAGGGACGCATCAATTGATTTTGGATCGAAGTTAATGAAAAATATTGTTCCTTTAATATCAAAGCATGATAAAAGCAGGATTTTAAATAATGCTACTATATCAAAAAATGGCCTTTTAACTGAAAAATTTAACTATTTAAATGATTTTGCAGAAGGTAAAGAATAAAAAAATCCGGTCGTTGC
>CAZBZX010000468.1:0-3449 GCA_964496465.1 uncultured Bacteroidales bacterium | reverse complement strand
TGAAGTTTCCAGGCCACCAACTAAAGTTGGACTGCTAAATTTAATTGATAAATAAACTTTTATACCATATGGTCTGAACGCATCTGCTAAAGCAGCTACTTTAATTAAATATTCTTCAGTAAGTATTTCAGGTTGAGCGTTTACATTATTTAAGACAGTGCCATTTATTCCAATTGATGCATTTGCTCTCACATAGTCAATATATTGAGTTGAAATATAATCAGGTAGCCTGTGCCAATCCCATATAGAAAAACCTGCATATCCTCTTTCAGATTTTCGGTTCAAGTTATCCCAATGATTTAATACTCTATGTTGTATTTTTGGTGAACTAATTATTGATAAATCATTTATTGGCTGGTGCGTTTGTAATAATCTTAAAAAGGTAAAAGTACCGTATAACAAAGCAATATCAGTTTTGGCAGTTATCACTATTAATTTTTTATTGTCTAAATCAATACTCTTAATAATATACCCTTCATCATTAATTTTAATTAAATCATTTTCTAAGTTTAATCCTGCAATAAGCCCTGATGATTCCTTAGTACCTATAATAAGTGCATTTTTACTAATTTTATCAACAAACGGGATATCAGTATTTAAAAGTCCGGTTAAACCCATATTAACTTCATTTTTAATAGCAGCTATTGTTCTTGATTCACCTGATATTTTCACTTCCTGAATTGATTCATTGTACTTTGATAATAAGCTTGAGTCTGTAACTACATTATACCTGAGCCATAATTTGTAACCATCTTCTGCATAAGTATTAAATATAATTATGGATGTAATTAAAAGGAAGTAAAACTTTTTCATAGTATATTTTTTATTGATTTAAATATGAACTTATATTAGTTAAAAATACCAAATTATTTAAAATTTTTTTAACTTTTCAAAATATTAAAAATATCTGATGTGCTAGAATTGAGATTTAATTATAATTTTAGCTTTTTTTAATTCTGGATGGCAAGCAAGAAAAATTTATCCTCAGAGATAGTATATAAAGCTTCATTAAGCAGTGGGGCTGGTGGTCAGCATGTAAATAAGGTTAATACAAAAGTTGAATTACGATTTCATATTTTAAATTCAGCATATTTATCTGAGCAGGAAAAAGAAATTTTAACCCAAAAGCTTATTAATAAAATTAATAATGAAGGGTTTCTTGTTATAAGTTCTCAGACTGAAAGATCGCAACTATTAAATAAAGAAAAAGTTACTGAAAAATTTTATAAACTAATTGAAAAAGCCCTTATTATCCCTAAAAAAAGAAAGCCAACAAAACCAACCAGGGCAGCTATTGAAGAAAGAATAAAAGCTAAAAAGTTGATTTCCGAGAAAAAGGATTTAAGAAAGAAAATTTAAAATCGCTCTTATTGCTTATATTCTTCAAAATGATCTTCGTAAATCAATTGATTATCTTTATCATAAAGAGAAACATAATCAATTTCACCTATACAATTAAAGTAATAATCAAATCCAGCCATCTTGCCAGCTGAATGAGTATACGAGTCTTTAAAAATCTTTTTATTATTCAAAAAAACAGTAACCTTTTTTTCTGCATTTTCAATTACTAATTCCTGCCACTTTTCAAGATCACATCCAATATAAGATAAATCGTTTTGTTCTCCAATTATGAATAAATTACTAAATCGTATATAAACAATATTTTCACAACCCTTATTAACCAAAGGAAAATTTATATATTGATTACGGCAATTAATCATTAAGTAGAAACGAGGAAATGACTGAAGCGTTTCTTTTTTTATTCTAACTCTTGTTTTTAAGGTGAAATTATAACTATCAATCCTTTTAAATTTACCAGTATTGCGGAAATGTACTACCCAATCTTTATGCAAATCAATTTTATTATTCTTTAAATCCTGTTAATTAACTGATAATGAATTATTTCTTGTTAATGAATCAATAATTAAGTATTTTAGTATTTCCATAAAGTCTCCATATGTCACATACGGGAGCCATCCATCGGTATTAATAAAAATATCGTGCTCTTTAATTACCGTATTGTTTGCAATTAATTTTGCTACATGATTATCAGGATAGTAATATAATTTAGTTTGGAAGTAATTTTTTTTTTGAATTTTTATCCGCCGGGTTGTATCCCATGATGGTTGGATAAAAAACTATCTGCATCGATTTTATCAATATTGTAATTAAAAACTACTGTATTAGTTACTCCAGTTGACATTGTCTCATAATTTGTAAAAACAATATCTTCTGGATTAATCGTATTTAGATAATCTTGCTTGTTATATTGGATAATAACAATCATTAAAATAATTATAAATAAAAGCAATAAGAAATAAAGAAATAAAGATTTTCTTTTTAGAATTTTTAGGTATGATGTTTTTTTCAGTGATTCGGAGCTTAAATCATTTTCTTTCATTATGGCACTTCTGAAAGTATTCCAATTTTCATAATCAATACATTGTGCCAATGCATCAAGAGTAGAATCTTGAGGTAATCTGTTATACTCATTTTTCCATATTCGTATTAGAGTAGATACACTAAGGCTTATTTTTGCTTTTTTTTCAATTAGGAAACATAAATATTGATAGTCTTTTTTCGGTAATACCTGTTGATCATTAAATCAAGCTTATTTAATTATCTGAACTTTACATAATTCAATTAATCCCTTTCAATAATATATTTTTTATCTGTTTTCAATTAGATACTTAAAGGTAATAAAAATCAAAATTTGAATATTGGGAAAGCACAAACTTATATAATTTATAATATAATAACACTTTTCTATTCAATATTTTGAACCTAACTTGATACGAACTTGAACCGAATTTAATGCTAATAATTATAAAATTGATTCAATATTTGAATTTTATAAAAAGCGTGAAAGGAGATATTATAATTAAAAGGTTTTAATTCATGAATTAATACTTTTTTTTTACCATTTATATGTTTTTTTGTCTTTTAATTACAAATTAATTTATGATGTTTTAAAATAACATACTGATTGTAAATATCTGAAAATTACGATAAGCTTGAAGTAAAAACATATCTCCCTTGTTTTATATAATAATAGTGATCCAACAATAAAGAATGTTGATTCAACTTTAAAGAAAATGATAATGCAAAACAAAGCTTGAAATAAGTAAAAAACATATACTAGTTTATTTAATGTGATTATTAAATTTTTATAATACATTATAGATTAACTATAATAAAAGAAAATTTAAGAAGGGGTTAATCCCATTTTTTGCGTCTTTATATTCTAAAAATTAATTAAATATTATAATGAAAAAAAAGAGTATTATTTTAAGTGCAATAATTTCAATTTTAATATTAATTGTTGGAACAAATTTATTTTCTCAGGAATCGATCATTAAGGAAAAATTTCTATATAAGGAACATGCTTATAATGATAATACAATACCTTATAGATTTTTTATTCCAGAAAATTATAATTCTAGTAAGTT
>CAZBZX010000467.1:0-3453 GCA_964496465.1 uncultured Bacteroidales bacterium | reverse complement strand
GTGATGCGCTTTTGAAATTTTTAAATTTTTATTTGGTTGATTGATATTGATACCATCATTAACTTTTGCAAAATATAAAGTTAAAGGTTCTATCCTTGAATGTTTTCCATAGGCAAAACTAACTGTTTGGGCTTTATTTAAATTATAGGTCAATCCAAGTCTGGGTTCTAATACTAACTCATTATTCAGATTAAAGAAATGAGTATGTATACCACCGTTAATTAAAAATCGTTTCGTAATATTAAATTTTGATTGTGAAAAAAACTGTACTATAGTTGAAGCATTTTTCTCATTAACTATGCTAATTAAACCCTGATCATAAACCGGTGCAAATTGTAAATCGATATCGTAATGCATATTATTTACTATAAAGCCAGTTCGGTTACTGTGTTTTGCACTAAATTTATGGTTATAAACACTTGTAAATGTATATTTATAGTTACGAATATTCGAATATCCGTACTCATATCGTTTTAAATCGTAATCCAGAAAATCATCTTTATATTTCATGTAGTCGCCGGTAATCGCCAGAGATGTATTTAACCAGGATTGTTTTTGAAAAATATACCGATGGTTAAATCCCAATGCTCCTGTGCTTTGTGTAACTGAATTATCAAGTCGATCCATTGTTTTTTCCCACAATGAGGTATCTTCTACTGCTGGGAAAGAACTATAATCGTTCGAACCCAACCCCCACAGAGAAAATATCCCTGACTTTTTTGTTGGTAAATTAATTTTAAAACATAAATCCTGGTAAACAGGTATAAAATTTTTGAGATCCTCCGGAAACAATTCTTTCATTAAACCAAATGTTGAGTATCGATAATTGAATAAATAGGAAGCTTTTGTATCTTTTCCAATGGGTCCCTCTGATGAAAAGTCTATACCCATTGTGCCTAACTGAAAAGCATGCTCATGTTTTTCATTATTTCCAGTTCGTAATTTAATATCAAATACCCCTGATAATGCATTTCCATATTCTGCAGGAAAAGCCCCTGTGAAAAAATCAGAATTCCCAATAACTAAAGCGCTAAGTGATGATATTCCACCACTTCCAAATGTACTTAAGTTAGCAAAATGGTTAGGATTTGAAATTTCAATACCTTCTAGTCTCCAAAGCAATCCTTTAGGCGAATTTCCACGAATAATTATGGTGTTATCCCGTATATTTTCTGTGGTAATGCCAGCAAATGAGGCAGCTAACCTGCCAGGATCGTCAAATCCACCTGCATATCGCCGAGCTTCTTCAACTGAAAAGGTACGTGCGCTTACAGTAGACATACTATTTAAGGCTTTATCTTTTTTTGTATAGGCTTTCACTGATACTTCTTTCAGTTCAGAAATTAACTCTTTCATCTTAATGGTTAAAACCATTTCTTTTCCGGTAGAAACCATCAATTCCGGGATTATTTGAGTTTCATAACCTACATAGGATACTTGAATATTGTGTCTTCCAATTGGAACTTCATCAATACGGAAATTACCATCATCATCAGTTATTGCTCCTAATAACGGGTTGGTGGTAATTATAGCAATCGATGTAAATGGTAGTACAGTCTCTGATTCAGCATCAATAACTTTTCCACGAATTACTTGTGTTAATAATGATGTTTGAATTTCATTTTTTGGTGTAATAATTATAACATTGTTGACTATTTCATAGTTAAGATTAATTTCTTTTAAACATTGATCTAATGCAATATCAATACTTTCATTAGTTACATTAACAGTTACATTCGTATTATCAGAAATTTCTTCATGATTAAACAAATAATTAACTCCTGTTTGCTTTTGAATTTCTTTTAAAATTTCTTCAATACTACCATCCGAAATTGAAATAGTAACTTTTTTAGTTTGTGCGTTGAGATTTGTTGTTAACATTAATAAAAAAGATAATATAGCTATTTTAAAAACATCATTGCGAATCCATTTTAGTGAATGAAACAATCTGCCAATCATTAAACAGATCGCTTCTCCCACCATCGGCGGGATCGCAATGACGGATAAATAATTTTCTTCTTTGATTTTAATAATTCTTCTTTTTTTCATAATTTTAATTGTTTTTTAGTTTCACTATAAGTATTTATATTGAAATTTAGCCGGGATATGTTGCCGCATTTCCCGGTTTTTTTGTCCAACATAGCCTTGGAAAAGGTGGGTTTTATTTCTTTTCTTTAACTAATATCATTTGATTTTCTATTTTGAATTTAATATTCGTTGTTAAGGCAATCATATCTAGTAATTCACCTATATTATCATATCGATTAAGTGTGCCTGAAAAATGATAGTTTTTTAAGTTTTCATTTTCAAAATATACTTCAGTATTATACCATCTTGATAAGCGTGTTAAAATATTATCAAGTGATTCATTTGTGAAAACAAATTTTCCATCTTTCCATGCAGTGTAAGCATAAGTATCCACTTCTTTCTTACTTAATTTATTATTAGCTTTATTGAAGTTTGCCTGCTCACCAGGAATAAGTTTTAATTCATTGTCGTCTAAAGTGATACCAATACTTCCTTCGACAAGGGTTGTGTGGTTAATTAAATCTGTAGCATAAGCTGAAACATTGAAAGATGTACCATAGACTTTTATATCATATTCACTTGTTTTTATAATAAAAGGATTTGTTTCAGATTTAGCTACCTCAAAATATGCTTCTCCATCAAGCGTTACTTCTCTTGTTTCTCCAGCGAAAGTCTCCGGAAATACCAGTTTGGTTTCTGCATTTAAATAAACTTTTGTTCCGTCCGATAGCACTAATGTGTATTCGCCTCCCCTTGGTGTTTCGAGAGTATTGAATGCTATTTCTGTAGTTTCTTTACCTTTTTCATTATATGTCAGGGTTTCACTAGTATCTGTAACTGTAGCTTTTTTGAAATTAAATATTTGCTTTCTTTTAGTTTTACCTAATTCTATTTTTTCATTTGTCGATGTTGTTAGAATTGCTTTTTGTGTGCCTGGTATAATAATTTGTTTATCAGCAATTAAATTGTTATTATTTTGATTGAAATTTGAAAATAAAAAATATCCACCTATTAATAGTGGTATTGCGATTATTGCAGCATATTTCAAGAGCGATGCAAAAGATATTCTTTTAATTTTTTGCTTTTCATATAGTTGTTTAGCTAATTTTTCCCATGCATCATTATTATTTATTTTATTATAAGCTTTAACTTTATTTATAATATTATTTTCATCAATTATTTTATTATACAGTTTTTTATTTTTATCACTTTTATTAATCCAATTATGCAATAATTTCTTTTCAGCTTCATTTATTTCTCCTTTTAATTCAAGAAAAATTAATTTAGCTATTTTGTATTCGTCAAGTTGATTTTTCATGACTCAGGTTTTATTTATTTACTATTAAAACAGGAAGGATTTAAAAGTGGGTGAAGAGAAATGGAAGTTTTTAGTTTTATCTCCACTAATTTTCCCCAGGCAGTTGA
>CAZBZX010000466.1:0-3457 GCA_964496465.1 uncultured Bacteroidales bacterium | reverse complement strand
ATTGGATTGTTTACTTTCCTGCAATCTTTGCCCAGGTGTCTTTTAAAGTAACCGTTCGGTTAAATATCAGTTTTGTTTTAGATGAATCCTTATCAACACAAAAATAACCTAATCGTTCAAATTGAAATTTATCTAGTATTTTAGCAGTTGCTAAAGAAGGTTCCAAATAACAATTTTCGAGAATTTTAAGCGAGTCAGGATTCAGAAAATCTAAAAAGGTTTTGTCCTTATCTCCATCAGGATTTTCAGCAGTAAACAACCTGTCGTATAATCGCACTTCTGCATTAATCGCATGTTTAGCCGACACCCAGTGTAAGGTGCCTTTCACTTTGCGTTGGCTTTGTCCAGTTCCGCTTTTTGTTTCCGGATCATAAGTACAGTGGAGTTCGACAATATCCCCTTCTTCATTTTTTATGACCTCATCACACCGTATAATATAGGCATATTTTAAGCGAACTTCTCTTCCAGGGCCCAATCTAAAGAATTTATTAGGAGGATCTTCCATAAAATCTTCTTTTTCAATATAAATTTCTTTCGAAAAAGGAATATTTCTTTTTCCATCTTCAGGTTTCTCGGGATTATTAGTAGCTTCAAGTTCTTCTGTAAGATCATCCGGATAGTTTGTTATAACAATTTTAAGCGGATTTAACACTGCCATTCTGCGAGGTGCATTTTTATTCAAATCTTCGCGTATACTAAATTCTAATAAAGCAACGTCAATAACCGAGTCAATTTTAGTTACACCAACTGTTTCTGAAAAATTACGAATGGACTCTGGAGTATAACCTCTTCTTCTATATCCTGATATAGTAGGCATTCTTGGATCATCCCATCCACCAACTATCTTTTCGTTCACTAATTGAAGCAGCTTTCGTTTACTCATAATTGTGTAATTCAAATTTAACCTGGCAAACTCATACTGTCTTGGCCTGTATGCTTTCGGATCATCTAAAATCTGATCGAGAAACCAGTCATATAATGGCCGGTGAACTTCAAATTCAAGGGTGCAGATTGAATGGGTTATTCCTTCAATATAATCCGATTGTCCATGAGTATAATCATACATCGGATAAATATGCCATTTGTCTCCAGTACGATGATGAGGAAGGTTAATAATGCGGTACATAATTGGATCGCGCATATGCATATTGGGCGACGCCATATCAATTTTGGCACGTAATACTTTTTCTCCTTCTTTAAATTCACCTTCTTTCATTCTTCTGAATAAATCCAGGTTTTCTTCCAAACTCCTGTTTCTGAACGGACTTTCTTGTCCTGGTTTTGTTGGAGTCCCTTTTTGGCTGGCAATTTCATCGGGAGTTAATTCACAAACGTATGCTTTTCCTTTTTGAATTAATAGTTCTGCCCATGCATAAAGTTGATTAAAATAATCGCTGGCATAAAGCGTTTTTTCATGCCATTGGAATCCCAACCAATTAATATCTTCCTTTATTGAATTTACATATTCGATTTCTTCTTTGGTTGGATTGGTATCATCAAAGCGCAAATTACACAAACCATTATATTTCTTTGCCAACCCAAAATTTAAACAAATCGATTTAGCGTGGCCAATATGTAAATAGCCATTAGGTTCAGGTGGAAAACGAGTATGTACCCTTCCCTGGTTTTTCCCGTTTCGTATATCTTCCTCGATAAATTGCTCTAAAAAATTTGGTCCCTTTTTTATTTCTCTGTTTTCGCTACTATTACTCATTTTCCTATAAAGTTTTAATAAAGTTTACAAAGTTAGGCTTTTTGTTTATATTCTTGATAAATTATTTCTCGCAAATTTATCCTGATTCTAAAGCGAATTTTCACAGAAAAAGAATATATCAGCATTTATCTACATAAATATCTCTGGTCAATCTGCAAGAAAAATATTATTATTATTTTTACGAAATTTGATCAATTAAAGAAATGAAAATTAATGGGTAAAATACAGTTGGAAGATATGGAGTTTTTTGCTTTTCATGGGTGTTATAAAGAAGAGCAAATTACCGGCAATAATTTTAAAGTAAGTGTGGCAATTGAAACTAATATGGAAAAACCTGCCGAAACCGATAAAATTGAAGATGCTTTAAATTATCAGGCTATTTATAAAATTGTAAAAGAACAAATGGAAAAAAAGTCACATTTGCTTGAAAATATCGCAAAAAGAATAATTGATAAATTATATCAGGAATTTAGTACAATTGAGCATGCAGAAGTAAAGGTCTCAAAAATGAACCCGCCGATAGGAGGAAAGATGAAATGTGTGAGCGTGAGTTTGAAACGTTAAAGAGGAAGAAATTATGATATATAAGGTTTTTAAGATTTTGAAAATTAGTATATTTGAATTATGAATTCAAAAAATGAGATATTAGATAAATTAAGAGAATTAAAGCCAATTCTATACCAGAATTTTTCGGTCAAAAAAATAGGATTATTTGGTTCATTTTCAGATAATACTAATACTGAATATAGTGATATTGACATTTTAGTTGAATTAGAGAAACCAATTGGCTGGAAGTTTTTTTCACTTGAATTATACCTCGAACAAATCTTCAAAAAGAAAATAGATTTAGTTACTTATAATGCTTTAAAAGAACAGATTAAGGATAGAATACTTAACCAAGTTGATTATGTTTAGCAGTGAAAAATGATCGCATATATCTGATGTATCTTGTTGATATTCAATTGGCCATGTCAAGAATTGGCGAGTACATTAATAACCATACCATTGATAGTTTTAAAAAAGATTATAAAACTGTTGATGCAGTGATAAGAAACTTTGAAGTTATTGGAGAGGCGTCAAAGAATGTCCCTGACAAAATCAAAGAAAAATATATTAATATTCCCTGGGAAGAGATGTACGCATTACGAAATAAAATATCGCATGAATATTTTGGCATTGATTACGAAATTATTTGGGATATTGCTTTAAATTATTTACCAGAGAATAAGATTCAAATTGAAATAATAATAAAGGAAGAGAAATAATTTTTATTTTTCAAGATATAATAATTATGTTTAATAAATTTAGATTTCTATTATTTATATATTTTGGTTTTCTGCTAATAAGTTGTGGAAAAGTAACACTCCCAAAACTAATGAGCAACGGTATGGTATTGCAACGTGATACAAAAGTAAAAGTTTGGGGATGGGCAAAGGCAAATCAAAATGTAAAAGTAAAATTCATCGATTCAACATATACTACTAAAGCTAATAGTGATGGAGAATGGGAAGTAATCTTATCAGGATTAAAAGCCGGTGGACCCTATAAGATGGATATTAGCGGGGGCAATAAAATCACAATAGATAATATTTTAGTAGGTGATGTCTGGGTTTGTTCGGGACAATCTCAAATGGATATTAATATGGACAGGGTAAGTCCTCTTTATGAAGAAGAAATTAAGAATGCCGATAATACAAATATTCGTTATTTTTCCGTACCTACTTCTTATAATTTTAAAGATAT
>CAZBZX010000465.1:0-3461 GCA_964496465.1 uncultured Bacteroidales bacterium | reverse complement strand
ATCAAAACTTATGTCACTACTATTACCAGATGTTTGATGAACTTCAACTGCAATAATATTTGTATCATTCTTTAGAAGATCCGTAGATATATTATATTCAAAAAAATTGATTTCATCATCAGCATTGTTTGTAACTGTATTATAATCTATCACTCCATCTGGCATATTGGTACGAAATGCTTCAATCCCGTTTATATAAATTACAGCGCCATCATCTCTTAAAATATTAATAATTAATTCTTTAATTGTACTAGTATCCTCAATAATTACTTTTTTTCTAAAATAATAGCTTAAATATTTATTACTTATATCTGAACCATAATCAATTATTGTATTTTCATCTCCATCACCATAACCAAATTCTCCATTTCCAGTTTGCCAGTTCGAATCATCAAAATTTATTGTTTTCCAGTTTCCTGATGGTTCATTACCATTATCATAATATTTCCATTGGCTATGCTTTTCGATTAAGGAAATGTTTTGACTTGATAAAGTGTACCATCCATTAAATTTATAACCAGGATTTGCCACAGCCTTAATATTTAAAGGAGTTAATGAGAAATACTGGCCTTCATAATTTGGCTCCTGCACTAATTGTTCATTTAAATAAATATTCCCAATTTCAGGATTATCATTTGCTAGTCGGATAGTTGAGGAATTTCCAAGTCCGAACCTGTTTTGTAGCTGATTAACCATATTTATTTGTCTATCCACTGCAAAATTTTTCATTACAGTCATTTGATTTTCCCAATTATAATAATCCAGGCCCCATTTATTAAAATGAATAGGAATTTCTTCAATGATATCATTTTTTAAAATGTCAATAGTAAGAAAAATCCGCTCAGGATCAAAAGTGGAAAAAATATGGTACATAAATGAATTCACAAATTTTTCCTGAAATTCTTCATTTTCTAATAACTTTCGCAGTAATAAGGTTGAAAACCTGGGATTTGGCCAGCTATTACTATTAGTTGCTGTAGCTAATGCTAAGGTTTGATCAGCTGGTGACCGGTCATATAATCCTAAACCAAAATCAGTATCAAATAAAATCCATCTATATTTACCATCTTTTACTTTATTTCTCCAGATCTTAACATTATTCCCTGGCCAATCGGTGTTTGCATAATAAATTTGGGCGATATGATAATTTAAGTATTCTTCAATATCTATATACCTTTTAATGTATTCATAATTATCTTGCTGCGTAAAATCATGGTTTTCAACAAAATCAAGTAAATTTCTATAATGTTCTGCACTTCCAAACATTGCGACATTATAGATATTTTCAGGTGAAGTATGCCATATCTCGAAAATGTCAATATTATTTATGGGTATATGAAAATTATTTTCAACATAATGTTCGTTTACTTTTTCACGAATAGCTTGCAATCCCCAATATTCATTATTTAAATAAACTCGAACAGGTAAAAACGATTGATAATCTATGTCCATCCTGGAAAATGCTATGTATTGCATCACAGGATCTCTAATAAGTGCATTATCCCAATCGTTTCCAAAGTTTCTTAAAAACACTGACTTAAATGTATCTAATTGAGGTTTATCAGAAAAGAATGGATAAATAATTTTATTTGTTCCGTATTGATTCCTGGCAATTATCGCAACTGGCTTTTGTGGCCGGGTTCTGCTGCAACCTCCGGCAATTTTCATTCCTGCAGGCATACTTATTTGTTGAATTCCATTTGTGTCAATAAATTCGAAATTAACCGGTCGCTCCCAATCCTGGTTCCAATTTGAGGGTCGATTAGCACAATTTCCTGAAATCCCGTTATTACCTTCAACATATATGCCCATATCATCATCCCATAAATTTATAGGATCAGTTGATAATGAAACGATTGGAAGAGTGGACGAATCATTTATAATATAGGTGTTGGTAATCACATCACTGGCAAGTTTATTTTTTTCATAAGCAATTGTCCTAATTATAATATTTGAATTTATATTATAAGTTGAGTCAAATATGGGTGAATTAATTGTTGGCGTTGAACCATCAGTAGTATATCTGACTGTACCATAAGAATTTACATTTAATACAAAAGGGTCTTTATATAAACCGCCATTTAATGAAAACTGAGGTGGCTGAGAAATACCCAAAAAATAATCTTGGGAATTGACAAGATTGGGAGTTGGAGTGCTAAAATAAACCCAAGTGGAAGATGTGTCATTTATTCGACCAATTGAAGCATCTGATCGCTGATTTTTGTAAGTAATACTGTCTAATATATTTAAATCTTGATCTAAAACAGCAATAAAACCACCTTCTTTTTGTAATTTAAAATTGGTATGAAACCAGATATCATTATTATCTGCCCAAAAAATAACAAATCCATTTTGATAAATTGTTATCGGATCATTAATTTTCCATTTATTAGGTTTATTAATATTATCTGTTAAATAATATCCTTGTAAGTTTATATTTGAATCAGCAGCATTATACAATTCAATCCAATCGGAATAGGTATTAAAGTCTGGATCATAATATGAAGTATAATTAGATGCACAAAATTCGCTTATAACAATTTGGCTGTTACAAATTAATATTGTGATAAATAATACAGATAGAGAAATTAAATATTTCATATTAATTATACTTAAGCTTAATACCAATGTTTACATTAAACATTATATAATTGTTACAAATTTTAAATTTGGAGAAAATAGAAGGCTGTCTCAAAAGGTGAATTCTATATGAAAAGTCACATTGAGCGAAGTCGAAATGTATTGATTTACAGGATGTAATATTCTTCCCTGCCTGACGTCAGGCAGGGACTACCCTCAGAATGACTAATTATTTAACTTTTGAAACAGCCTCTTATTATATTAAAAATACATCAAATTATCATCCCTGCGCCAACAGTAATATTATTTGATTCATCAATAATAATAATGCTGCCAGTTATACGGTTTCTTTTATATGAATCAAAGAACAAAGGTTTAGTTGTTTTAACAGTTATTTGAGCAATATCATTAAGTTTAATGCTTTTATCTTCCTTATCGTGCTCTAAGGTATTTATATTTAATTTATAATTTACACTTTTAATTATACACCTTGCATCAGAGGTAGTATGCTTAACCGCATATTTACCACCTAAAACCATTGGTTTTTCATTTAGCCAACAAATCATCATAGTTATTTCCTTGTCAATTTTTGGCATATTATTTTCTTTAACTATCATATCGCCTCTACTAATATCTATATCATCTTCAAGTGTAAGAGTAATAGATTGAGGTGGAAACGCCTGATCAAAGCTTTTACCAAATGACCCAATCGATTTAATTTTTGATTTTAAACCTGAAGGTAAAATTTGCACATCATCACCAGGTTTAAATATTCCACCGGCAACTCTTCCAGCATATCCTCTGTAATCATGGTATTTTTCTGTTTGTGGTCTAATAACATTTTGTACAGGAATTGTTGCTTGTTGAATGTTATGTTGTTA
>CAZBZX010000464.1:0-3463 GCA_964496465.1 uncultured Bacteroidales bacterium | reverse complement strand
TTGTTCTAACGAAATTTTAGCCTGTTGAACCTTTGCATTTCGCATTCCGCTGTTAAAAATCGGAATACTCACATTTACACCAATAATATGGTTGATAGTAAAATCGAAAGCGGCCTTTTCTGTTTTATCGGAATAATTATAAAAAGCAGCAACTGAAGGTAAATATGTTGATTTTTGACGTTTTAAACTCAATTCATCAATTTTTACAAGAGTTTGCATACTTTTAAAATCAATATTATTTTCTACAATAAATTCCATTAATGGAGCATTCTCAATATCAACATCAATTAAAACTTCATCCAGATTTTGTTTCAATTCAACTTTATTTTCAATCTCAATCCCTAGTGAAAGTTTTAATAAAGAGTACGATACATCTAACTGCCTTTGTAATGATCTTTTCGCATTCGTTAAATTATTATATACAAGTTGAAACTGATCGACATCAGTATCTTCAATAAATCCATTATCTTTTAACGCCTTCATTTCTGTTAATGATGATTCGATATTTTTAACAGAAGAATCAATTATTCCAATACTTTTCTCTAATGCCAGTATAACAAAATAGCCAGTAGAAATAACCTCCTTGGTATTTAGAACCGTTTTTTCATAAGAATTTTTTGATAATCGTAAGAAGGTTTTCGAAGCTTGCAACCCAACAATATATTCACCGCTAAATACCAATTGTGAAACTGTTGCCCCATAAGTAACTGAATTTTTAACAGCAATTGGTGATCCGGATTCACTCATAAATCCAATCATATCCTGAAAATTTCCTGGATGCAATTGTTCTAATTGTTGTAAAATTGGAATGAATCCTTCTCCAAAATTAATAGACGGAATATCACCAGGAATATTCTGATAATTAACTGAAGCATTTACTTGTGGTAAACCAATTGCTGTGGTTTCCCATATTTTCTTTCTGGCAGATTCGATGTCCAGATTTGAATTTACAACTTCAGTATTATGTTCTAAGGCAAATACAACAGCTTCTTTTAATGTAAACCGGTAAACCGAATCTTGTTGCGCTCGAACTAAAGAAAAACCGGTTAAAGTAAAAGTTAATAAAAAAATAACTTTTACATTTTTTAATTTAACATTATTCATCATAAAAAATTTCAAAATTGTTTAAACATTCAATATATTAATCTAACTAATTATTTTAATTTCATTAACCTAGTAACATATATATAAATATTATTGTTCTTTATAAATACTATTTGTTTACAGTTTATAATTGACATTATCTATTCAAGCAAGTTGCACCAACTCATTAAAAATTTATTAAAAATAAATCATAAGAAAAATCGCTCCAACTTAATATCGATAAACCGGAGAATTTTCAGGATAAACTATAAAAATTAGGGGATAAATAATAATTACTATCTACTATAAACCTAAACAGTTTTAATAATATCCCAAACAAAAGCCTTAATACCAACTTCTTCATTTACTTCATCCAGACTCTTGATACTCTTTAAGACTAAATCAACTTTTTCATCCTCTACTACGGTCAATGTAGCTGAATTAATTTCAGGCCAGGTATGGGTTCCCATATGTGGATTACCAGTTTCTGATCCTCTTCCACACATATTAGTCCATTCCGTAAAACCTCTAATATTTAATTTATCAAGCATATATTCAACTTTTTCGGTATGTGCCTGATTATATACGATAAAAATTGCTTTCATTTTCTTTAATTGTTAAATTTTATAGTCCTCCTGAGCGAAGTCGAAGGATGGCTATAAGAACCTAATACACTTCGACTACGCTCAGTGTGACAAATGACCTTTCTTAATTAAACTAATTCAATATTATCCATAAAATGGTATTTTTTTCGAACCCCATTCTTTTTGGTTCTTTCAGTTCTTCTAACAAATATACTATATACGACAGGTACTAAAACCATAGTAATAATAGTAGAAAAAATTAATCCTCCAATTACAGCAATACCCATTGGGCTCCAAATTTCAGAACCTTCTCCTGTGCTAAGGGCCATGGGCACCATACCAAGTATTGTAGTTAATGCTGTCATTAATACCGGTCTTAACCT
This sequence comes from uncultured Bacteroidales bacterium, assembly GCA_964496465.1. Taxonomy (GTDB): domain Bacteria; phylum Bacteroidota; class Bacteroidia; order Bacteroidales; family CAYFUP01; genus CAZBZX01. Next base: position 1,413 of record CAZBZX010000464.1, on the reverse strand, counting down.
TGATTTTCCAGATATTAAAATTGCTTCATTTAACTCATAATCCCTGTCACGCATCAAGTTAATATAATCGACCAACACAATAGCATTTTTTACAACAATACCGATTAATAGTACTGCACCTAGGGCAGCTATTACGCTTAATGGTTTATCAGCAATAAACAAAGCTAAAAATACACCTGAAAATGCAAAAGGAATAGAAAACATGATGATAAATGGCATTTTAAGCGATTCGAATTGTGCAGCCATTACAATATATACTAACACTAATGAAACCAATAATAATAAAAGTAAATCCATAAAGGATTCCATCTGATCTTCATATGCTCCACCAACTTCAATCAATACTTCTGATGGAATATCAATAGACTTGATTTCTTTTTTAATGACTTGCGCTAATTCACCAAGAGAAGTTTTATAAGGAACAGCAGTAACGGATACAATTCTTTCTTTTCGTTTATGTTCGATATTTGGTGGCGACCAGAATTCTTCCACTTTTCCGATTTCTTTTAACCTTATTTTTTGTCCCATCATATTGTTTAAGGTAATATTTTCAACATTCGATATTGAATTTCTATAACTTTCTTTTAACCTTACCACAATATCATATTCATCGCCTGATTCCCTAAACCTGCTGCAAGTATATCCTGCTACTCTATTTCTTAATGCCATAGAAACAGAGGCTGTGTTAATGCCGTGTTGAGACATTTTTTCCTGATCGAGTACTACTTGTAATTCGGGTTTTTCCTTTTTTCTAGAAATCTGAACATTTTCAGCACCCGGTATCTTTTTAATTTTTTCTGAAATTTCATTCGCCAGGTTAGTGGTTGTTTGAATGTCATATCCATAAATATCAACGGATATATTATTACCACCAAATCCGCTCATGCCACTTGAAGTTGTGACACTATAATTAATAACTTCAGGAATATTATCAATTTCTTTCCGTAAATCATCTGCAATAACCCAAACATCCCTTTCTCTTTTATTAGGCCTTGTTAGTGACATTCTTAAATTTATAATATGCGAGCCTGTTTGTGAAAAAATGGATAAAAATCCTCCACCTTCACCTGAACCTGAAGAAGATGAGATTATTTTAACTTCCGGGTATTTTTCTTGTATAATTTTTTCTATTTTTCTGGCAATTATTACCGTTTCATCTACCCGAATACCTGTTTGCAATTCAATTAACGCGCTAATTTGGCTTTCATCAGATTCCGGCATAAACTCAGTTCCAACTTTACTTAATAATACAAAAGACAGGGCAAAAACGCCTATAGCTGAAAAAACTATTATTTTCTTATGCCCTAATGCCCATCTTAACGATTTTGTATAAAATTCATCGAGCCAGTCAAGGAATTTTGTAATTATTGTTTTGCTTTTGTTTCTTTCGATATCTTTCCGTCGTAATCGTAA
>CAZBZX010000463.1:0-3468 GCA_964496465.1 uncultured Bacteroidales bacterium | reverse complement strand
TCCACCCGTTTGTTAGGGATGATTTTATCTCATGGACGGAAAAATTTATCGATTTAAAATATATTATTGAAGAGGCTGCAATTTTATTTGAAACAGGATATTATAAAGATATGGATAAAATGATAACTGTAATAGCTCCAGAAGATATAAGAATAAAAAGAATTAAAGAAAGAGATCAATTATCGGAAGTAGAAATTTGTAATAGGATAAAAAATCAGATGAGCGATGAAATTAAAGAAAAATTAACAGATTTTATTATTTATAATGATGATAAACAATTAGTTTTGCCGCAGGTTTTGTCAATTCATAATCAATTAGTGAAATAGAAATGGGGAAATTTGGGAAATGGGTTGCAGGTGGATTAGGCTGGGCTTTTTTTGGTCCAATTGGAGGAATTTTAGGTTTTGTGATAGGTTCATTTCTAGAAGGGGAACAATCTCATCATGCTCAAAAATCTGGTAAAACTACTACAGGTGATTTTGCAATGTCCATGTTGGTTCTTATTGCTGCAGTGATGAAAGCTGATGGTAAAGTTATGAAGAGTGAACTGGATTATGTAAAAACATATTTTGTTAGAACTTTTGGAGTTAATTCAGCTAAAGAAGCCATGGTGATGTTAAGGAATATGTTAAAGCAGGAATTACCCTTAAGAGATATTTCTTATCAAATTGGTCAGCGATTAGATTACTCTTCCAAATTACAATTATATCATATACTTTTTGAAGTAGCTATTGCTGATGGGGAAATTCATGATAGTGAACAAGCAATACTGGAAAAAATTGGAGGATATCTTGGAATAAACTATAAAGATATTGGCTCAATAAAAGCCATGTTCATTCAAAATAATGAGTCGATTTATAATGTGCTGGAAATTGATAGAAATGCGAGTGATGAAGAAGTTCGTAAAGCATATCATAAAATGGCAATTAAATATCATCCTGATAAAGTTGAATACTTAGGTGAAGATTTTAAAAAAGTGGCAAATGAAAAATTCAAAAAGGTTAATGAAGCTTATGATAAAATTAAAAAACAAAGAGGAATGAATTAATAATTTGTGAATAAATATTTAAAATTATTCAATATAGTATTATATAACATTTTGTAAATTTTAATTTCGAACGCTATCTTTGACGAATATTAATTAAAAAAAATATGGGAATAAAATTAAAAGATATTTTAGCCATTTCAGGAAAGTCTGGTTTATATAAATTTTTAAAACAAGGCAGAAATGGAATTATTGTTGAAGAATTGGAATCAAAAAAGAGATTAAATGCGCATGCCACTGCAAAAATAAGCTCTTTAGAAGATATTACCATATATACGGAAGGAGACGAAGATAAAACATTATCTGAAGTAATGAAAAGTATTTATGACAAAGAAAATGGCGGAAATACTATAGATACAAAAAAAGCCACAAATGAGGAAATGAAATCTTATTTTAATGATATATTACCCGAATATGATAAAGAAAGGGTTTATTTTTCTGATTTAAAAAAGATTTTTGTCTGGTATAATATTTTACATAATTTAAAAATGCTTGAAATAGAGGAGCAAGAAGAAGAGAAAAAGGATGATGAAAAGTTAGCCGGCAAGCAAAAAGCAGATGATAAAGAAGGGAAAGAAAAAACTGGCGAGAAAAAAGAGGTAAAGAAAACAGCAAGCAAACCAAAAGCACTGGCAAAACCTAAAACTCAGTCTAAACCAAAAGTTACATCTACTGCAAAAGCTCATACTAAGCCAGCACAAAAAATACAAACCCCGGTAGCATCAAAGAATAAATAAAATAATTTGCTATTATTTATCAAATTGTTTTGCTTCTTCCCATATTTTATCCATTTCAATCAGGGTCATTGATTTAAGTTCTTTACCTTGCTTTAGAGTATTATCTTCCAAATAATTAAATCGTTTAATAAATTTTTTATTGGTTTTTTCAAGAGCAATCTCTGGGTCAATATCATATAACCTTGCTGCATTAATTATTGAAAATAATAAATCACCAAATTCCTGTTCCTGCTTTACTTTATTTTTTTGCTTAATTTCTTCAATTAATTCACCTAATTCCTCTTTAACTTTATCCCACACATCTTCACGCTTTTCCCAGTCAAATCCAATGCTTTTTACTTTTTCTTGGATACGGTTTGCTTTAATAAGTGCTGGTAATGATTTTGGAACGCCTCCTAAAATACTTTTATTTCCTTCTTTTATTTTTAATTCTTCCCAGTTAGTCTTTACATCATTTGCATCATTTACTTCAACATTTCCAAAAACATGAGGATGCCTGAAAATTAATTTATTATTAATACCTTCAATTACATCTTTCATATTAAAATCGCCGGTTTCTGACCCAATTTTTGAATAAAAAACAATATGTAATAAAATATCACCTAATTCTTTTTTAATTTCTTTTAAATCACCTTCAATTATTGCATCAGCAAGTTCGTAAGTTTCTTCAATAGTCAATTTTCTAAGCGATTCGAATGTCTGCTCTTTATCCCATGGACATTTAGCTCTTAACTCATCCATTATTTCTAAAAGTTTGCTAAATGACTTTAATGTTTCTTCCATGCTAGTATCTATTTAAATTTAATACGAATGCTTGTTCCAATATTTAAATTAAGAAGTTCAGCTATATTACCATTATTTATGGCTATTTCTAATAGTTTTATTGAATTAAAAATGGCTAATAATTCACCTTGTGTGGTTTCCTGATAATTAGAATTGATTTTTTTAATTTTATAGTGGTTACTTTGAACATAAATTTCAAAATTTATTCCTTTTCCAACCCTGTTAAATAAATCTAAAGTAATATTAGTTATTATATTTTGATAGGAATCAATGTAAATTACACTACCATTAATTACGGAGTCATCAATTGTTGCGCGCAATGGGACTTGTTTATAAAAGCTATCTGCGGGTTTTGTAATTTCTTTAATATCTTTCTCATTTGCTAAATGAATGGCAACCTTGGTAAAAACATCTAACTCCGGGAAGGAAGTAGATTCTTTTTGAGGAAGAATAGAATAAATCTCAGCATCATCATCTGGAAAAATTAAGCTAAATATTCCATTATCAGCACTTATAAAATATTGATTATGGGCTTTTGCTAATAAATAAGGAGTTTCAGTTAAAGTTTCGCTTTTTATACAAATTATATGGATGGTTTTTTCAGGATAATTATGAAAACAGTTTCTTAACACAAACGCCGCCTGCGAAATTGTGTAACTTGGAATTTCATGTGTAATATCAACTATTGTAACATTCTGACAATTAGATAAAATAGCACCTTTAATGGCACCAGAATAATAATCATTTTTTTTCCAGTCTGAAATTAATGTGATTATCGTCATCTGTTAATTTAAGTCTTATAACTTCTCTTTAGAAATTTAAAAAAATAGTGTTATTTTGTATAGCCAAAGGTAATCATTCTTATTAATTTTTTATGGCTGAGAAACTGATATATTTAGAAGG